>DAOLDN010000124.1:0-8923 GCA_035327385.1 Verrucomicrobiota bacterium
GAGCGGCGCTGATTTGTGCCAGCCGGATTTCACAAGCGCCGACCAATTGCAGCGCGCGAACAGCTGCGTCCATCGGCTGGCTGAAACTCTGGGGGGCGAATTTGCGCCGGTCACATTCATCCAGAAAACTTAGCAATTCGGATGTGAGAGGCGCGTCGGATTTGTCGTTGGTCTTGAGAGCGTCGCGGAATTCTGTCGTGGTGAGTTCGCCGGAAGACAGTCCGAATCTCGTGACGACATACCGGCGCAAAGTTTGAGAGACTTTGCTCAACAGCGCACCGTCTTCCGACTTATTGAGCAACACATTCAACTCCCTGCGTGCGCGGACTTCCGGCGGCTCTGGCACGAATGGCTTCGGACGCACGCACAGCCAGACGACAAATGCCGCGACCACAACGAGCACGATCGCGGCGAGGATGATTGCGATCCCGTGCTGTTCCCAAAATGTCGGTGGCAGTTCGCCGTACGGCGGGAGCAGTTTCGAGGAATTATCAGCCGGCTTGGAGTCCGATTGTCCAAACAGAGAGGGGACGGCGATTGAAAAGAATATTGGAAACGCCCGACGTCCAACATCCAACGTCCAACATCCAATTGCCGGACGCTTCGATCCCATTGGTTGTTCGATGTTGGACGTTGGACGTTGGATGTTCATGCTCTCATCCCCGCCTCCTGCCACGGCGAATCTCAAAGAATCTTTGCAGCAGCGGCGCAAATGCGTCGCCGGTGTTCAATCTCAGCGTGTCCACGCCGGCGCGATTCAACGCGCGGTCGAGGTCGGCCAGTCGTTCGTTGTTGGTTTGTTTGAAACGGTCGCGGACTGCGGCGCGGGTGGAGTCCAGTTCCACGATTTCGCCGGTTTCGGCGTCTTCAATCGTAAGCAGTCCGGCGTCCGGAATCTCACCTTCGCGCGGGTCGTGGAGGTGGAGGCAGACGACGTCGTGCCGGGTGTTGGTGATGCCCAGTTCGGTGATGACATCGCGGCTGGCGGGCGACGCGTGACGCCGTCCGTTGTAACTGTGGAGAAAATCCGTCAGCAAAAACACGATCGCGCGGCGGTTCAGAACGTGATTCAAGAACGTCAGGGCCGCGGGAATGTCAGTGGAGCGACGCGCGGGCTGGAACGAAAGCAGTTCGCGGACGATTCGCAAGATGTGACGGCGGCCCTTGCGCGGAGGGAGATACAGTTCCGCATCGCCAGTAAAAAGCAGCAGCGCGACCTTGTCGCCGTTCTTGGCCGCGGAGACAGCGAGCGTGGCGGCGACCTCGGCTGCAAACTCGCGTTTGTTGCGGTCGCCGGAACCAAACGCGGATGAGCCGGAAACGTCCACCGCCAGCACCACAGCCAGTTCACGTTCTTCGCGGAAACGTTTCACGAACGGACGGCCCATGCGGTGCGTGACGTTCCAATCAATGTCACGAACGTCGTCGCCGGGCATGTATTCGCGCAGTTCCTCGAAGTCCATGCCGCGCCCCTTGAAATGACTGAGATACGCGCCGACCATCATGTCGTTGACGAGGCGATTGGTTCGCACCTCGACGCGGCGGACGGTTTCGAGCAGTTCGGTCGGTGTCATGCTAGGCCTTCGTCCAAGTTTCCTCGTCTGGAGTGTTGATGCTGCGAGAAAAGCCAGCGACTGCAAATGCCTCTAAAACTGAACCCTGCTCCATTATCTCTGGCAGGTAGGAACTCTGCAAGGTGACCTGCGACCACCTCGGAAAACGACGGAGCAGAACGGAAACAACACGGTGATACATATTGCGTCTCTCCTCCGCTTCCATCCCAGCTTCGCGTGGCAGATGTTCTGGCCACACTCGAATGGAAACTCGGGTGGCAGCGTGTTCTTCATAAAGTGGGGCAACCTCAATACCGATAGCTGAATTCCACCTACTTTCGCGCATGTAATAATAAAGCGGGTCCTCACGCCGAGGGTCGGCATTAAGCGCATAACCGTCATCCCACTTTGCAAGTTTCATATCGGCAGGTAAACAAGGGCCTAATTTTGAGAAATGTGAACAGGTTTGATTTGTCACTTTTCACGGCACTGGCACGGTGTTGAGAACCTTCTTGATGATGACATCCGTCGTCATGGCCTGCGCGTCAGCCTCGTATGTCAGGATGATGCGATGGCGCAGCACGTCCGAACTGGTCTGGATCAGAGCGCACATGCTTTGAGTAGGGCCGATTTGACCATTTTCAAATCAGCCTCGGGCACAACACCGATCCGCTTTTCAAACCGTACGGATGGCAACGAACCTATGGCTTGCACATTGGCGACGGACTCGCGATCAAGAAATGGCAGGTGGCCCAAGGGTATTTCCAATTCGCTTCCACGATTCTGCCTTGTGATGGGAATATGAATGATAAGTGAGCGAGGCGCGTCCAAATTGTCCGCAATCAAAACGACGGCAGGCCGGGTCTTGGCAACCATGCCCATGTCCACCAACCAGACCTCGCCATGGCGCGGGCTCATTTGCCGTCGAGGATGTCCAGTTTTTCCTGCTCCACTTGGCGGGACGGTAATACGTCCTCCCATGCCTTGTCCTCCAAGGCGCGTTCCTGTTCGATGAACTTCAAGTAACGAAGCACCTCGCGGGCAACCGAGTCCGGCTGGCGTTTGATTTCCTCAATCAACATTTCCTGTGCGCTCATGGTGTGATTATCGGCCAAAACGACTCTTTGGCAAGCTTGTGACCGCTGTTAGAACGGTTGCCAAAAGGAATTTCCGGATAGAAACGAGATCACCAGCGAATCGAACCCTGAAGCGGCGTAAACGCCGCGCTCCGGAACGCGGGCTTCAGCCCGCTTCAACGTCCAAGAGGAAATGGATTCTGGCAATCGCTCTACGGCACTGGCACAGCGTTCAGAACCTTCTTGATAATGGCATCCGTGGTCACAGCCTGCGCGTCCGCCTCGTAGGTCAGAATGATGCGATGGCGTAGCACATCCGGGCCGATGCTCTTCACATCCTCGGGGATCACATAGTCACGGCCCTGCAACAGCGCCCAGGCTTTGGCGGCGAGCGTCAGATAAATCGTCGCGCGCGGCGATGCACCGAACTGGATGAAGTTTTTGATGTCCAGATTGTAGTCCTCGGGTTTGCGAGTGGCGAAGGTGAGCTTGACGATGTAATCGCGGATTTTGTCGTCCACGTGAATCTGGTCCACGAGTTTGCGCGTGTGCAGAATCTCTTCGAGGGAGACAACGGGTTTGATGCCCGTTTCCGGGCTTGTGAACGCCATGCGGTCGAGGATTTGTCGTTCCTCGGCAAATGACGGGTAGTCGAGCAGCACTTTGAACATGAAGCGGTCCACCTGCGCTTCGGGCAACGGATATGTTCCCTCCTGATCAATGGGGTTTTCAGTGGCCAACACGAGGAACGGCGACGGCAGCGGCATGGTCTGGCCGCCGAGCGTGACCTGTCGTTCCTGCATGGCTTCGAGCAACGCGGATTGGACCTTGGCTGGAGCGCGATTGATTTCATCGGCCAGAACGAAGTTGGCGAACACCGGACCTCGTGTGGCGTGATATTTGGAATCCTGCGGATTGTAAATCAGTGTTCCCACGATATCCGCCGGCAGCAGGTCGGGCGTGAATTGTATTCGGTGGAAGCTGGCCTGGATGGCCGTGGCGAGCGTCCGCACTGAAAGTGTTTTTGCGAGACCGGGAACGCCTTCGAGCAGGACGTGGCCGTTGGCCAGCAGCGCAACGATGAGGCGTTCGACGAGTTGTTCCTGGCCGACGATGACCCGCGCGATTTCCGCGCGCAGTGAACGAATCCAGGTTGAGGTTTCCTGCACTTGATCCTTTAACGGCTTGCTCATGTTGGGACGAATTTAGGGAGTGTAACGCAACGACTCAAGCTTCGCACACGGTTGGTGCGAATTTGTGGAGGAAGGGATGGGGTGGCCGACGGGATTCGAACCCGCAACAACAAGCTCCACAAGCTTGGACTCTACCATTGAGCTACGACCACCAACCGGCGTCAGGATAGGTTTGGCGAAGGGGAACGTCAAGTTTGCGGGGAGGGTCGGGCCAACACTGGACAACCAGCTTTGGCCCGTTTTGATGGAATTTTCTGCGTGCTTTTTGCGGTGGCGATTCTTAACTTGCGGGCATGACAATTTGGATTCTCGCACTGGTTCTATTGGCTTCATTGGCCGGAATCGGCTACCGGCAGGGAGCGATTCGCGTGGCATTTTCACTGATTGCAATTCCAATCGCAGCTTTCTCGGCCCCTGCGCTGGCGAAATTCGTTGTGCCCGCGTTGAAGGTGCTGGGGGTGTCTCATCCCCTGCTCCAATGGCTCATTGCGCCGGTGATCGTTTTCATCGTGATTCTGTCCATCTTCAAAGTCGCGGGTTTTGCGGTGTTCCGGAAGGTGGATGTGTTTTTCCGTTACAAGGCCGGAGATTTGCAATTTGCGTTGTGGGAGCGTTTGAACTCGCGCTGCGGACTTTGCCTGGCGCTGGTCAACGGCCTGCTGTATCTGATTCTGGCCTGTTGGATGATTTTTACGCTGGGTTACTGGACAGTCCAGACGGCGCCTTCAACCAGCGATCCAAAGCTCATCCGTCTGTTGAACCGGATGGCTTGGGATCTCCAAAAGACGGGCATGAACAAGGTCGCGGCGGCGGTGGACAGGACTTTGCCCATCCGATACGAAATGGCCGACGTGGCAGGATTTGTTTACCAAAACACCCTTATCGAGGCGCGGATAGCCCGTTACCCCGCGTTCCTGTCGCTCGGCGAACGTCAGGAGTTCCAATCGCTTGCAAAAGACCAGTCCTTCATGGATTTGAGACTTCAACGCGCTCCCATCCGCGAACTCATGAAAAACAGCCAGGTGGATCAAATGGTTCGCAACCCGGAAATCCTCAATCTGGTATGGGACACCGTGGCTGAGGACATCGAAGACTTGCAGGCATTCCTGGAAACGGGCCGGTCCGCAAAATACGATCCGATATTGATTTTGGGCCGTTGGCATTTCACAACCGGCAGTTCGGTTGCGGCGTACCGGCGCGAAAGGCCCAATCTCCCGACCAGTGAAGTGCAAAAAATCCGGCGCGGAGTTTACGAACGATTCGCTGAAACATCGCTTGTGGCGTCACCGGACAAGAAATTTGTGATCAAAGGTTTTCCCAACCTTAAAAGCGTCACACTCACGGAGAACGAGACGCTCCGCGGCACGTGGAAAGGCGGGGACGGTGACTACGTGTTCACATTCGAAAGCGGCGATGAACGCGTGGTGCGTGTCGAGGGAAACAAACTTCAAATGCGGGCGGAACAATTCCCGATCGTTTTGGAACGGGAAGAGTGAAGAGCCGCGACGGGCGGAATCAAAGTCATACCGCAAACGTCCGGCCAACGGGCCGCGCGTCTGTCTTATCGTCCAAGCGGGGCAAAGCCACTGACGGGCTGGGGATGGAGCGAGTACTGATCAAACAACGACCCGCCAATCGGCTGAATGACCGGATTGGTGCTTGCCGATAGCGCGGCCAGAGATTCCAGCGACTCGGCGGAAGATTCCGCCAGGGTCATCGGGACCGCAACCACCGCATTGGCACGGGCGGCCTCCGAAGATGTGGGCAACACCGAGACGGGCGAGTATTCCACCGTCTCCGAGTAAACGATGCTGGAAACCACCAACGCGCAGGCCGCCAGCCCAAAGGACCAGGCCACCGCCGGTTTGGCCTGAAATGCGCCGAACAACCGCTGCAACCACGGAGCCTCGATGAACAGATATTCCAAGATGCCTTCCTTGTCCTCCGGTCCACCCAGTTTGATGCGGCGCACCACCTGTGTGGAAAAATCGCCAAAGTAACCCGGTGGCGGCTGTTCATACCGTTTAAGTTTGAGCAATCGCTGCAACGCCTCGAAGTTTTCCTGTTCCTGGTTCATGCTCGTGTGGTTATTTCAAGTATTCGGACATGTACGCCTGCAATTGTTGCCTCGCGTAAAAGAGCCGCGACCGCACCGTTCCGATGTTGCAGTCCATCACCTTCGCGATTTCGTCATGCGAAAGGCCCTGAACGTCGTGCAACACCACTGCCAATCTATGCGGTTCTGACAGTTTCATCATGGCGGCGTTCAATTTTTCCTGCAATTCTGTCAAGGCCGCGTCCCGCCGGGGGGTGTTGTCGGACACCAAAGCCACCAAATCGGGGTCGTTCTCCGCGTTGAAATCCAGATCGTTCAGGCTCATGTGAGTCCTGCGATTGCGTTGCTTGAGGAAGTTGATGGTCTTGTTGACCGCGATCCGGTAGAGCCACGTATAGAAGCTCGACCCGCCCTTGAACGACTTCAGCGAATGGAAGGCCTTCACGAACGCCTCCTGGGCCAGATCGTTCGCATCCTCATGATTGGAGGTCATGTGGTAAATGGTCGCGTAAATCCTCTCCTGATGCTGGCGCACCAGTTCGTCATACGCGCCAAGGTCGCCCTGTTGAGCGCGACGCACCAACCGCTGCTCATCAGCGGCGTTCACCGGCGCAGGCCGGGACGAAGCCGCAGCGGGCGATGGTGTTTTCGCTGCCTGATCGGAAGGCGAATCGGTCATGAGTTCCACTGTGATTATTCCACTAGCGCAATGGTTTGCCGGGCCAGATAATCCGTCAAAGCCATCAAACTGGCGCGGCCCTCGGACTCCGGCAACGCCCGCAGCGACTGGCGCGCCCGGTCCAAATGTTGTTCAATGATCTCCAGCGATGGCGCGAAGGTATCATGACGGCGCAACAGCTCGCTGACCTGCGGGAAATACGACGGCTGCCAGTGAGCGATCCAGTGCCCAAGCCGGGACCGTTCCGCAGGCGTGGCGCGTTCCCACGCCAGCAACACCGGCAACGTCAGCTTGCCCTTGGCCAGATCCGTTCCAAGCGACTTGCCGGCCGTCGCCTCCGTGCCGAACAGATCCACACAATCGTCATAAATCTGATAGGCCGTCCCGAACGCCAGCCCAAACTGCCGCAAAGCAGAGCGGTGGGCGGGCGTGGCGTTGCTCAAAAACGCCGCCAGTTCGCACGACAACGCAAACAGCTCGGCGGTCTTCATCTCCAGCACCCGAAAGTAATCACGGTGCGAACGTTCGAAGTCCCGCCGGTGTTGAGTCTGCAATATCTCGCCGGAACACACGGTGTTCGTGGCTGAAGCCACGGCACGGCAAACGTCCGGCGTCGGAAAACCCGCTGCCAGTTTCAAGGATTGGGCGAAAAGACAGTCACCAAACAGAACGGCAATTTCATTGCCCCAGTTCGACGCCAGCGTCGGCTGGCCACGGCGGATTTCCGCCTCGTCCATCACGTCGTCATGAACCAACGTGGCCAGATGGACCATCTCAATGATGACCGCAACGGTGATATGGGAATCGTTGACCTTGCCCAGCGCTCCCGCCGCCAGGGCGACGAGCGTTGGACGCAGATGTTTGCCATGACCGTTGAGGGCGTATTCGGCATAAGTTCCCAGTGCCGGGTCGAATTCATTGACCTGACCGGCAAGGCGGGCGGAAACGGATTCCAGAAACGGCTCCACCGGTTCCACGATATATTTCCAGGAACTGGCAGGTTCGGGGGGCAGTGGGCGGGCTGTTCGACCCTCCGCTATTTTGGTTTCTGCAGCCAACATCTGGCGCAAATCTAAGGTTGCAGCAGAGGCGAGTCAAACCCGTTGTGCCAGCGGCGCTACGAACCGGTGGTCAGTCATTTGCCCCGCGAACGGGCACGGTCAACGGCAGGCCGTTGTCCTTGTCGCTGATTTTCAGCAGGAACGGCACGGCGATCTCCGCCCATTCCTCCGGGCTGACATACGAAGACGCGGAATGTCCGAAACAACTGCGCAACATGTCGGTGTTGACGATGCCGGGATTGAGCGCCACGGCGGCCATGCCGGAGGGCAGTTCCTGCGCCAAGGCCTGAGTCATGCCTTCCACCGCCCACTTGGTCGCGCAGTAGGGCGCCACCTCGGCATCCGCGGAACGTCCCCAGCCGGAACTGAAATTGATGATGACACCGCTCTTGCGTTTGACCATTGGCGGCACAAAATGGCGGATGATGTTTGCGACGCCCTTGATGTTGGTGTCCACGACCTCGGAGAATTCGCGCGCCCCCACTTCCCAGAGTCTCGCGTTGGCATTGATAAGACCGGCGTTGTTGATGACCATGTCCGGCACCCCGTGTGAGGTCAGGACGATGCTGGCCCAGGATTTGACCTCTTCATCGCTGGAAACATCCACCGGATAGAAGTCGTGCGGCGCGTCGTGAGCCTTGCGCAACGTCGCAACAGATTTCGCGGAGCGCCCGCAACCCAGAACGGTGTGGCCGCAGCGGATGAATCCGTCGGCCATCGCGCGTCCCAATCCGCGCGTGGCCCCGGTGATCACGATAAGCCTGCCGCTGTGCATGCGGGAGTTTTGTTTCATTGCAACTGTGTTTCAATGCAATTCTTGGGAAATGGTTGCTTTGAAGCATGAAATCATTTCAGCGACATGATGATTGTGTTTCGGGAATCCGGGAATTCCAGCCAACGTTCACGGCGACCGCAACTGCGCTGCATTTGGGGACTGTTCGGCAAACATCGAAGCGTAATCGGCCAGTAAAAGCGTTTGACGGTACAACGTGGTGTTTGTAGATTGCGCGCCCGTTTGGGATCCAGAGTAGCTCAATGGTAGAGCACGCGGCTGTTAACCGTGTGGTTGTAGGTTCGAGTCCTACCTCTGGAGCCATTCCTCGCCCCCCATCTCGTCGTTCCAACCTCCAATGTCGCTCGCCCATCCCGATCGAATGGCCACAGGCTGACTTAGACTGCTGCGAATTTCGTGTGGGCGGATGGATGTTGGCGTAATGGGTCGAGTACAGAATCAGAACGAAAAACGAAAAGTCCCCGCCCGGTCCCGCAAGCGGGACCGAACAGGGACAAATCGGGGGATGGGAG
>DAOLDN010000125.1:0-8869 GCA_035327385.1 Verrucomicrobiota bacterium
CCCTTTTCATTTCCAGCCGGGCGGGGCGGAGCGTCCATGACGGTTTCAATTCTCGGGGGCCGTTGATTTTTGATGCTCTTTCCAAGATTCTCGATTTCTTTGGAGATGAGTGCGACGTCGTCCTTCCGTTTCTGGTCCACTTCCCGGAGATTCTCTGCGAGTCTGCGCAGGTCGGACTGTGTGGCGACGTCGGGATTGGACTGGTTCATGCGCTCACGCAGGGCGTCAATACTTTTGGACAGCGCCTCGATCTGCCGTCGCTGCGCGTCCTGGGCTTCGATCACGTCCTTGAGTGCGCCCGCCAGTTTGTTGACCCGCTCCTCGAGGGCGGCGTCCTGGGCGCAGGCTGGAAACACTGTCGCGAGGAGCAATCCCGTAAAGGTCATCATCGAAATTCTTTTCATGTCGCCAATGTAAAACCACGCCGCAAAAACGCCAGCTTTGGATGAATGGTTGAAAGCACTGGCCGTTTGAGTCAACATGCTTCGGGACGACGAAGTTCTCAGGGTTCAAATCGGGCAACGACCTGACAGGAACGGGTATGAAACAAAACGCAGCCACCGCCAGCCGGACGATCCGGGTTGTGACGACAGTTTATTTTGCGCTGACGGCCGGGATATTTGCGGGAGGATTTTTTGAGCGCATGTTGATGATTCCAGTCCTGATACTTCTGCTCGTCGGGGCGTATTGTTACTGGTTTTGGTCGCCGGTGGCTTTTGAGCTGGAGGGTGGCGCGCTGACGGTATTTTTCCGGGCAAGCCGCAAGACGTTTCCGCGGGTCAGGCAGTGTGTGGCGGTGGATGAAACCTTTCCCATCGGGTCGAGCATCCGTCTTTGTGGCAACGGTGGAGTGTTCGCCGGGGCGGGAATCTTCTGGAACAGAAAACACGGTGTGTTCCGCGCCTACGTCACGCGAAGCAGGCCGGACGAATTGGTTTTCGTTGAAACGACCGCCCGCAAAATCGTCATCAGCCCGGAAGACCCGCAATCGTTCGTGCGTGCTGCCGGGCCTTCTGGAGCAGAATGAATCCGCGTCCGCGTTGAATGGACCGCGGCATGCGCGCGTCCATTGGCACGGTTTTACGGCTTGCCAGTGAGGCGGGCCCACTTAAAGTGGTTCAATGAAATTCTCAGTTCTGGCATTGTGCGGGTTGATGGCCGTTCCCGCAGTGGTGTCGGCGCAGGTCAGCGTCGAGGTCCTGCTGCCCTCCGGCCAGGAACAGTTTCTCATGGGCGAAACCCTGCCCGTGTCCGTCCGGATCAAAAACCGTTCCGGACAGACGCTCAAAATGGGCGACACGCCGGATTGGCTGACGTTTACGGTGGAGTCCAGGGACGGCTTTGTTGTCATCAAGACCGGCGACGTGCCCGTGGAAGGCGTGTTTGAAATGCAGTCTTCGCAGGTGGCCACCACACGGGCGGTGGATTTGGCCCCTTACTTCACACTGCCAAAGCAAGGCCGTTACAGCATCACGGCCACCGTCCGAATCAAGGAGTGGAGCGGCGAAGTCCACAGCCAGCCCAAGACGTTCGATGTGATTTCCGGCGCGCGACTCTGGTCACAGGTATTCGGTGTTCCCCGGTCGGGTCCGGCAATCAGTCTGCCGCCCGAAGCCCGCAAGTACACGCTGGAACAAGTGACCTACCTCCGCTCTCAGCCGAGGCTTTACATGCGCCTGACGGACGCCGCCGCGAATAAAGTCCTCAAAGTGGCGGCGCTTGGACCCATGGTGTCTTTTGCCAATCCTGTCGCTCAACTGGACAAGGATAGCAGGTTGCACGTGCTGTACCAGAGCGGTGCCAGAACTTTCAGTTACCAGGTATTTAATCCAGACGGAGATCTGGTCGTGCGCCACACCTATGACTACGGCGATGTTCGTCCGCGGCTTGCGACGGATTCCCAAGGCAACATTGGAGTCGCGGGCGGCTATCGCAGGCCCACTGCGACCGATGTGCCGGTGGAAAATCAATCAGCCGATGCCGCCAAGCCGGTCGCGCAATAGCCGCAGTGCCCTTTGCGACGGATTATCCTGGGGATTGGATAGGCAGCTATTCCTGTATTTGTCGCCCGGAATTGGAGCTTATTCAACCAGCTCTTGCAATGAAGTCACTCGTTTTTGCATCTCCTTGACGATGGGTGTCGCTCGCGACAGCGCGTTTTGCTCGGTCTGACCCTTGAACGGTTTTAACAAAACCGACACCGCCGCAATGGAGTCCCCGTTGCGGTCGCGCAACGGCATCTGCACCGTGGTCACCTTCTTGTCCGAACCGTAGTACATCATTCCCGTCTGGATGGACTTCTTCTCAACCTCTGATCCGGGCGTGTTCACTTCTTCAGCCTTCGTGCTGGCCATGACGACAGGTTCACCTGCGGGAGTCAGTGTCGTGATTTTCAATCCCAGCAGGTTGGGATACTTTTTCATCGTGTCATTCACAATGACCTGGGCTTGCCGCACGCTGGGCACGTATACCAGTTTCGTGTCGGCGAAATAAGCCACTGAATCCGACTTGGTCCAGAAGCCGATTCTGCCGCGTGAAAAGGAGCTGTCCACGATGGCCGGCAACGCCTGTTTGTTATTGAGCCAGGCGGTGAACTGGTTGCCCTTGACCTCGATCTTCAGGTCGTGCCAGACGTTGCGTTCGATCTCCAGGTCCGGGCCAATCATGGGTGTGCGCAATCCGTTGACCACCTTGTAATACTTCAGCGACTTGTCCAGCGAGTTGGCGCGGATGACGTAAAAATTCGTCTCGTCCTGGACGCGGAAGACGATGCCCGCCACCTGTTCCAGAACGCCTTCCACGATCTTGAACCGTGTTGTCAAAGTGAAATCTGTGAACACCTCGTTCTCGTAGAGCAGCAGGGGGAAACGCTCGTCAACCGGGTTGCGGCTCAACTGCGCCAGCACGGGTTGTTTGGTAACGACGGGTGCATTGGGCGTGGCAGGTTCGATCAAAGGTTTCACATCGTCCATGATCACCTTCCAATCGCCCGGCCCGCCGCGGCCGTAGATGACATTGGTAAAGCCCGGCGGCGTCTCGTTCAAACGATACTCGCCAAAGCTGAACGTCATTTCCGCGCCGATCACGGGCAGTCCGAACAACAGGCATAGTCCCAATGGAATGATTCGCATGCTGGGTTAGACTCTCAGAACCCCCGTTTCTTCACAAGCGTTTGAGAGGGGACGAAGTCCGCGGATCCGCGAGTTGGAAGCGGCGCGCTTACGGCCCGCCACGACGCGCACGGCGGTTGGCAAAGTCGCCACCGCCATCACCGCCGCGCTGGTTGTCCGTGCGGATGAGCCGCGTCACCCAGCGACCGTCACCTTCCACGTAATTCTTTGAAGCGTCCGCGCCCATGACGGTGCTGAGGGCCTGACTGGTGCTGAGAGCCAGCTTGGCCAGTTCCACCTCCCGTTGCTCCGGAGTCAAATTGGAGTTGTTGCGAAGCCTGTTGCGCTCCGCCTCGGCCGCCACCCGGATGTCATAGACCTGTTGTGCGGCTGCGTCCGACAGATTGTTCTGTTGGGCGTAGTTGTAGATGTCGCGATACCGGTTGTCCTGCGCCATCTGATATTCCTTGTAGCGCTGTTCGCCGAGCATTGCTTTGAGTTGTTCCTGAAGCTGCTGTTCTGCGGCACGTCGGGCTTCGCGCGTGGCCTCGTCTCCGCCGCCGCCCATGAAACCACCGTACTGGTCGTCGAAGGATTTGCGAAGGGCGAATATCTCGCGGAACTCGGATTCAGTCGGCTCAAACAGCCCGAGGTTTTCACGCATGTTGCGGGCGGTGAAGGAATTTCTCAGTTGATATTCCTGGTATTCGGCGGGCGTGAGCAGCCGGGCCATTTCCGCCTCCTGCTCGGTGCGCAGGGCCAGCATTTTGGCGCGCGTTTCAGGTCCGCCGCCTTCGGCGCGCAAGGCGCGTTCCAGATCGCGGTACTTGTCGCGCAACGCGCGGACTTGCTCCTGTTTTTCAGCCGACAGGAACCCGTATCGCCACGCATCGGCGTCTTCGCGCCCTTCCCATCGGGCCAGTTCCTGGTCGAGGTCAATGCCGAGCAATTCCTTGATGAGATCGCGTTTCTCGCGTTCCAGTTCGCGAATCTGTGCTTGGCGTTCACGGTCGGCGGTTCGAGTGTCGCGGTTTTCGACCTGCCAGAACTTGAAATCCACGCCCGCCGTCCGCAACGCCGCCATGCGGGCGCCGTAGAGTTTGTTGACGTCCGCGATGATGATGTCGGCGATGGTTTCCTCGGGACAACCGATGGCTCGGAGGTTGGCGATGTATTGTTTGTAATCTTCCGCCTCGACAGTGGCCCAGTTGAAGTCCTTGGCGACGACGACCGTTTCTGTGACGGTGTGAGCGGTCGCCTGTTTGGATTTGGCGGTGGTGACGGTTTCGGTTGTTTCGGTTTGAGCCAGCGGTTGCGGCTGGCGATTGGCTGTGAAGTAGGCGGCGACAAGGCCGGCGTTCACGCACAATGACGCGATGAGTATGACTCGTGCTTTCATGTTCTCAATTATGCTCTCAATTTCGTGTTCGACGGGCGACCCTGATTCCCGTCACCGGTTTCAGCGGTTTTTCGACGGCTTTCGCGGCTGAAAATTCATTGCGTCCGACAGCGTCCGTCCCCATAGTCTTGCAACGGGCGGCACCCCGGCTTGGAGAACGGAGGCGCGTTCGTCGTAATGAAAGCAGCCAAATCTTTCACTCGCGCCAAACGCGCACCGGCGCGTTCGTTGCGGACTTCGCGGACGACAGTCAAGCGTCGCCGCGCCGTTGCTTCCAAATCCAGTCCCAAATCCGCAACCCGTTCCAAACGCGTCGCAAAACCCGCACGCACCACCGCGTCAGTCGCCAGATCTCCGAAAACCCGGCGCACGTCCAAGCCGGCTGCGGTCAGAAAGAAACGCACGGTGATCCGTTCCAAAACCCCTCTGCGTCCTCGCAAAACCTTCGTGCGCCGCAATCCTGCCCTCAAACTGCCGCCCATCCTGCTGGAGGGAGATCATCCCGAGATGCCCCAGATCAGCGGGCCGGGCATCAAATACGCCCTCGGACCGACAGCCCCGGCGCATCATTTCGACAACGAAACCGCCGAACTGCCCGCCACTTACGGCACCAAGCGCCTGTCGCTGATTCCGCGCGATCCGCACTGGTTTCACGCGCACTGGGATTTGCCGCGCACGCAGCAGGCGCGTTACAACAAACTCTCGGCGGATCGCCATCTGGTGCTGCGCGTGTATGCAGACGAGGCCAAAGGGGCACCGGTTTCAGAAAATCACGTCCATCCGGAGTCCCGACACTGGTTCGCGCACGTCGAACAAGCCGGCGCAAATTACATCGCCGAGCTTGGCTATTACCGTCAACGCGCGGACAAACGCACCTGGACCAGGGTCGCCATCTCCCAACCCACGTCCACACCGCCGGAACACGCCTCTTCGGACGCCAGCTTCAGTCAGGCGACAATCCCGGCCGAAATTCCGTTGCCAAAGCTCGCCGCCATGACGGCAAAAGCGGTGGCCGGACGCCGGCTGCCACTGGCAAAGGCGCTGGAATACATCAAGTCACATGGCGGGCCGAACTTTCCGGCCTTTGGGACAACGGTGGAATCGCCATCCGTCTGGACCAGGTCACAACGGGATGCGATGGCGGAATACACCGGCACGGGCCAGGCGCTCCTGGACGCCGCCAGTTCCGTGAACATCACGGAATTGATCCGCAGCAAGATTGAAGGCGTCCTGGGCGTTGTCCAGCCGCCGGCCGGCCTGCCAACGTCGCCCGGCGCTGTTTCAATCCCGTCCAGTCCGTCCAGTCCGTTCGGCGGGCTGCCACCGGCGCAAAGGAGTTTCTGGTTCAACATCAACGCGGAACTCGTCGTTTATGGAGCCACGGAGCCGGATGCGAACGTGACCGTCGGCGGTCGTCCGGTGAAACTGCGACCCGACGGGACGTTCAGTTTTCGATTCTCCCTGCCGGACGGACAATACGAACTGCCGGTCGTGGCGGTGTCGGCGGATGGAACGGAAGGCTGCGGCGCGGAACTGAAATTTTCGCGCTCGACGGAACTCCGGGGCGACGTGGGTGTGCATCCGCAGGACGCCGCGTTGAAACCGCCGTCACCGGAATTTGTCTGAGACGTTTCTCCGAAACCGGATTGAACAATGAAGCGAGCCGTGCGAATGGTCATCCGCCTGATAGCCGCAGGCATCATTGTCGTGGGCGGCATGAGCGCTGGACTGGAATTTGTGCGGCAGAGGATGCAAGGGACGGAACTCAGCCTGTGGCGCGTGATTCTGGGCGTGTTGGGCGTGGTGATCGGATTGGTGTTGTTCGCGGTCAGCACCTCGCTGGCCGCAAAGTTGACCGACGATATCGAGGAATGATGAAACCGTTGGCAAAAGGAGGAGTGTGATGCGCGGGTACTTTTCACTGGTACTCCACGCGCACCTCCCGTTTGTACGCCACCCGGAACATGAAAAGTTCCTGGAGGAAAGCTGGCTGTTCGAGGCCATCACCGAAACCTACATCCCGCTGCTTCAGGTCATGGACGGCTGGCTCAAGGACGGCATGGACACGCGCCTGACGCTGTCGCTCTCGCCAACGCTCTGCTCGATGTTGATGGACCCGTTGTTACAGGACCGCTACGAGCGTCATCTCAATGGATTGCTCGATCTGGCGGACAAGGAGATTCATCGCACGCACTGGGACCGCGCGTTTCACGAACTGGCGCATTTCTATCATCGTCGTTTCAAGGAGGCGCGGGACTTTTATCAGTCCTGCAACCGCGACCTCGTCGGCGCGTTCCGAAAATTCCAGGACGCCGGCAAACTGGAGATCATCACCACCGCCGCCACCCACGGACTGCTTCCGTTGCTGGCAAACCACGCGCCGTCCGTGCGCGGCCAGATACTCACCGCGCGCGATCATTATCGTTCCTGCTTCGGTCGCGACCCGCGCGGCATCTGGCTGCCGGAATGTGCCTATTCGGACGGCCTCGATCTGGTGTTACAGGAGGCGGACATCCGCTGGTTCATCATGGACACGCACGGACTGTTGCACGCCAAACCGCAGCCGCGTTACGGCGTGTTCGCTCCCGTGTTCACTCCCAACGGCATCGCCGCGTTCGGTCGCGACCCCGATTCCTCGCGCCAGGTCTGGAGCCAGCACGAAGGTTATCCGGGCGATTTCCGTTACAGGGAATTTTACCGCGACATCGGGTTCGACCTCGATCTCGATTACGTGAAACCTCATTTACCGTCGCCGGAACACCGTGGATTCACCGGAATGAAATACTTCCGCATCACCGGCGGCGCTTCGGACAAACAGGTCTATGACCGGCAAGCCGCGCTGGAAGTGGCGGCGGAGCACGCCGCGCATTTCCTCGGTGCGCGCATGGAACAGGTCGAAAAACTGGCCGCCATTCTCGACCGCCCGCCGCTGGTCATCGCGCCCTACGACGCGGAATTGTTCGGTCACTGGTGGTATGAAGGGCCGGAGTTTCTGGACTACTTCGTGCGCAAAACCTATTTCGACCAGAAAATGTTCACGCTGACGACGCCCGACGATTACCTCCACAAGCATCCCACCAACCAGATCGCGTCGCCCAGTCCATCAAGCTGGGGCGAAGGCGGTTTCTGGCGCGTGTGGTTGAACGAAAGGACCGAGTGGATTTATCCGCACCTCCAGATCGCCCAGGAACGCATGACGGAACTGGCGGGAATGTTTCCCAAACCCACGCCGCTCCAGCAACGCGCGCTCAAACAGGCCGCGCGCGAACTGTTGCTCGCACAATCCAGCGACTGGCCCTTCATCATGCGCACCGGCACCAGTCCCGGCTACGCCCGACGCCGGGTCAAAGACCATCTGCTGCGCTTCATCGCCTTGCACGATCAACTCACCAGCACGGGCATTGACGAACGCTGGCTCGCCGAGGCCGAACGCCGCGATAATTTATTTCCAAACATCGAACCGCTTCACTGGGCTTGATGCTTGAAAGGCCCTTGACCGCGTCCGCGCGGATACAGGCGGACGCACCATACTTTCCTCGATTGGACTGTCAGTTGTTCACCCTTGTTTGTCCGTGGCCAATTCCGCCGTTGCTTCGACCAGCGGCTCGCCCACGGGCAGGTTTTCAGGCAACGGCACGAACTCACGGATTTTTTTCCACAACGGCTCGAAATCCTTGTTCACGTCGCCGCTGAGGCAATCGGTGATTTCGCCGCCGGCCTCGGGATATTTATCAATGACCTTCTTGAACGAAAACTCCGGGTTGTAGAACGCATAGACCAGCTTGCGCATGTTCTCGACTCCCTGCCGCATGTAACGGCCGTAATCCGCGAAACGTTCCGGTGAAAAATCCTTCTCGACGATCGCCTTGTGGACTTCTTCGCCGGCCATCGTTCCGCTTTTGAGCGCCAGCATCAGTCCGCTGCTGAACACCGGATCGAGAAACGCGAATGCGTCGCCCACCAGCAACAGTCCCGCGCTGCCGCAATGCCGCGCGTGCTGCGTGTATTCGCTGATGAGGTAATACTGTCCGGTGGACTGGCCCACTGAGAGATGGTCTTTGATCCATGCATTCTGTTCGATCTCGCGCTTGAAGATCTGCTCAGGTTCACGCACGCCGTCGCGCGTGAGATACTTCCCCTCAGCAACGACACCCACGCTGACCATGTCGTTATGTTGCGGGATGTGCCAGAACCAGCCTTTCTCCGGCACGTAAGCCACCGTGGTCGCGCCCTCGTCTATGCCCGGCTCGCGTTTCGAGCCTTTGTAATAGGTCCAGACGGCGACCTTGTTGAGATACGGATCGCGAGTGCGCCAGCCGTTGCGAACGGCGGTGAAAGACTCCCTGCCCGCAAAATCCCA
>DAOLDN010000126.1:0-8708 GCA_035327385.1 Verrucomicrobiota bacterium
CCCCGCCGTGGGGGAGAGGGTCAGGGTGAGGGGGAACACCGGAACCTTCGCGTCGCCCGCAAGGCTTCCATCGCCGTCACGGCACAGCGCCTTTTTCCAATTTCCATGACCACTCCATCCACATCACCATTACTCGCCGAATTTTCGCCCGTGAGCTACGACGACTGGCGCAAGCTCGTCGAAGCCGAATTGAAGGGCGCGCCGTTCGACAAAAAAATGTTCACGGCCACCTACGAGGGCCTCACGCTCAAGCCGATTTATCGGCGCGAGGATGTGGCAAGTCTGCCGCACGTGAATTCATTTCCCGGCTTTGCGCCGTTCGTGCGGGGCGCCAGCGCGAGTGGTTACGTGAAGGAATCTTGGGATGTTTCGCAGGAAATCGCGGTTGGCAGTCCGACGGAGTTCAATCACGCCGCGCGCAACTCCATCAGTCGCGGTTTGAACGCGCTGAATATGGTGCTGGACCGCGCCACGCGGAATGGGCTCGATCCGGATTGGTCGCAGGCGGACGACGTGGGCGGCGGCGGATTGTCCATTGCCACGATTGATGATTTGGATCGCGCGCTGGAGGGCGTGGATTTGGAGAAAACGTCGCTCTTCGTTCGCTCCGGCGCTTCGGCGCTGCCGTTTGCGGCGGTGCTGATTGCGCTCGCCTGGAAGCGCAAGAAGGCGCTCATTCAACTGCGCGGATGTATTGAGATGGATCCACTGGGCGTGATTGCCCACGAAGGCAAATTGCCGCAGTCGCTTGCGGGCGCGTATCGTGAAATGGCGGCGCTCACGGGCTGGGCGGCGAAGTTTGCGCCACAACTACAAACCATCTGCGTTCACAGTCGCGCCTGGCACGAGTCGGGCGGCAGCGCCGTGCAGGAACTTGCTTACACGCTGGCCACCGGCGTCGAGTATTTACGTCAACTCAACAAACTCGGAGTGGACGTTAACGCGGCCGCCCCGCGCATTCGGTTCGCGGTTACAGTAGGCACGAGTTTCTTCTTCGAAATTGCGAAGTTGCGGGCGTTGCGAATGTTGTGGTCGCGCGCGGTGGCGGCGGCGGGAGGCAATGAGGCCGCGCAAAAAATTTCCCTGCATGTGCGCACCTCGCAGTGGAATAAATCGGTCGTTGATCCCTACAACAATTTGCTCCGGGCCACGGTCGAGTCGTTCGCGGGCGTGCTCGGCGGTTGCGACAGCATGCAAGTGGGCGCGTTCGACGAAGTCGTGCGCCAACCAGATGATTTCAGTCGGCGTCTGGCGCGCAATACCCAGCTCGTCTTGCAGAAGGAGTGCGCGTTGAATCACGTCGTTGATCCGGCGGGCGGATCGTGGTTCGTGGAAAACGCCACGGCAGAAATTGCGGCGCGCGCGTGGGCGCTGTTTCAGGAGATCGAAAAAGCTGGCGGCATGGAAACCTCTTTGCGCGCCGGGACGCCGCAAAAAGCGGTGGGCGAAATGGCCGCGAAGAAAATCAAAGCGGTCACCGGACTGCGCGATTCTCTCGTGGGCGTGAACCAATATGCCAATCCCAAGGAACAACCGCTCGAAGTTCCCGTCGCCGATGCCAAATCATTTTACAAGCGCCGGGTGCAACAGGTGGCTTTGCATCGCACGTCGCTCGACGATCAGGACAGCCAGATTGTGCTGAACTGGCTCGCAAAAATTATTGGCCTCAAGGGTCATGACCTCGTCGAGGTTTGTGTCGAAGCAGTCAGTGCCGGGGCGACGCTGGGCGAAATCACCCGCGCGCTGCGCATCAATGATTCGCCCTGCGAACCCATCACGCCGGTGTGTCTGACGCGGGCGGCGGCGCCGATCGAAGGTTTGCGGGCAGCAATGAATCGGCGATTCGGCGGTTCAGCCAAGGTTTTCCTGTGCAACATGGGTTCGCTCAAGGAACACAAGGCGCGGGCGGATTTCTCGCGCGGCTTTTTCAGTGTGGGCGGTTACGACGTGATTTCACCTGCCGGTTTCAAGACGCCGGAAGAGGCGGTGGCGGCGTTCGCCCAATCTGGCGCGGATGTCGCCGTGATTTGTTCCGTGGATGACAATTATCCCGCCCTTGTCCCGGCACTGACGACGGGGATTCGTTCACAAAAACCAAACGCAATCATCGTGCTGGCAGGTTATCCGCCGGAACAGATTGAAGCGCACCAAAAGGCGGGCGTGGATGAGTTCATTCACCTCCGCGCGGACGTGCTCGAAGTACTCGCCAAAATTCACACCAAGCTGGGGATTGTCTGATGAATACCTTTCCTGATTATACCAAAATTGAACTGAACCCGACGCCCGCCCCGGTGACGTTCGAGCAATGGCGCGCGCGTTTCGAGGCCGAGACGGGCCAGCCGTTGTCCGAATGGGTTCACAAAACCCTCGAGCAAATTGATCTGCAGCCGCTCTATACCGACGCCGATCTCGCCAAGTGCGAACATCTCGACACCATGCCGGGTTTCGCGCCGTTCGTGCGCGGACCGTACGGCTCGATGTATGTAACAAAGCCGTGGACCGTCCGCCAATACGCCGGCTTTTCCACGGCGGAGGAATCCAACGCGTTTTATCGCCGCAACATCGCCGCCGGACAGCAAGGTTTGTCCGTGGCGTTCGATTTGCCGACGCATCGCGGGTACGATTCCGATCATCCGCGCGCGTTCGCCGACGTCGGCAAGGCCGGGGTCGCGGTGGATTCGATTCTCGACATGAAGGTGCTGTTCGACAGCATCCCGTTGGATCGCATTTCTGTTTCCATGACGATGAATGGCGCGGTGCTGCCAATTCTCGCATTCTACATCGTCGCCGCCGAGGAGCAGGGCGTCCCACTCGACAAACTCTCGGGCACGATCCAGAACGACATTCTCAAGGAATACATGGTGCGGAATACCTACATTTATCCGCCCCTGCCTTCAATGCGCATCATCGCGGACATCTTCAGCTTCACGTCGCAGAAGATGCCGAAGTTCAATTCCATCTCGATCTCCGGTTATCACATGCAGGAAGCAGGCGCGACGGCGGACTTGGAAATGGCCTACACGCTCGCGGACGGATTGGAATACGTGCGCACCGGGCTGGCGGCGGGCATTGATATTGATGCCTTCGCGCCGCGGCTGTCGTTCTTCTGGGCGCAGGGCAAAAACTTCTTCATGGAGATCGCCAAGATGCGCGCCGCCCGGGCGCTGTGGGCGAAACTCATCAAGCAGTTCAATCCCAAGAATCCGAAATCCATGGCGCTGCGGACGCATTCACAGACCTCGGGTTGGTCGCTGACGGAACAGGATCCGTTCAACAACGTCGCGCGTACGTGCATCGAAGCAATGGCGGCGACGCTCGGTCACACGCAATCGTTGCACACGAATGCGCTCGATGAAGCCATCGCGTTGCCGACGGATTTTTCCGCGCGCATCGCGCGGAACACACAGCTTTTCCTCCAGGAAGAAACCGGCATCTGCAAGGTGATTGATCCGTGGGCGGGGTCGTTCTACGTCGAGGCGTTGACGAACGAAATCATGCGACGCGCGTGGGGGCACATTCAGGAAGTCGAAGCGCTCGGCGGCATGGCGAAGGCGATTGAGACGGGCTTGCCGAAGTTGCGCATTGAGGAAGCGGCGGCGCGGCGGCAGGCGCACATTGATTCCGGCAAGGAAGCCATCATCGGCGTGAACACGTTGCGACTCGAAAAAGCCGAGAAGCTGGATGTGCTCGAAGTGGACAACACAACAGTACGTGATTCGCAAATCAAGCGGCTGCAAAAACTCAAAGCCGAGCGCGACAACGCCAAAGTGAACGCGTGCCTGGAGGCATTGTCCAAGGCAGCGGAAGGTGGCCAGGGCAATTTGCTCGCATTGGCCGTGGACGCGGCGCGGGCACGGGCGTCGCTGGGCGAAATCTCATTCGCGCTCGAAAAACATTTCAATCGACACAAAGCTGTCATCCGAACTGTGAGTGGCGTTTATCAATCTGAATTCGGCGCGGACCCGCAAATCGAGCAGGTCCGCAAACTGACTGACAGCTTTGCCGAGAAGGAAGGGCGTCGTCCACGCATCCTCATCGCAAAGATGGGCCAGGATGGTCACGATCGCGGCGCGAAAGTGGTGGCGACGGCGTACGCGGATCTCGGTTTCGACGTGGACATCGGGCCATTGTTCCAACAGCCGGACGAAGCCGCGCGCATGGCGGCAGAAAATGACGTACATGTCGTCGGCATCAGTTCGCTGGCGGGTGGACACAAGACGTTGCTGGTGCAGTTGCGCGATGAACTCAAGAAGATCGGTCGCGACGACATCATGATTGTGGTGGGCGGCGTGATTCCACCGACGGATTATGACTTTCTGAAAACAAACGGCGCCGCGGCGGTGTTCGGGCCGGGCACTTTTATTCCCGATGCCGCGAAGGAAATCTTGACGCAGTTGAATCAAACGTTGGATTGATGCGGGCTAGTGATTACAAAGCCGACGATGAAGATGTTCGCAGTCGCAACGACGAAGCGAGGCGGCAGCCGCGTAGCGCAGGTTGGCAGCCTTCTGTGTCGCGGGCTGGCAGCCTGCGGGGCGTTCGGCGCGGCTGGCGGCGCTGGATGTGGCGGAAGCCTGCCGACTGCCAGTCGGCGATACAGCAGACTGCCAGTCTGCGCTACGAATGGGGCGGACGCATGAGCGAAATCACGACCAACTCATCTGCGCCGCTCCGCCATCACCGTCGCTTCACGGTGGATGATTACGTGCAAGGCGTGTTGGCGGGCGATCGCTCCATTCTGGCGCGGGCCATTACGTTGGTGGAAAGCAATTCGCGTTTGCACGAAGCGCAGGCGCAGGAAGTTCTCAATCGGCTGCTGCCTCATGCCGGCAAAGCCAAACGCATCGGCATCACCGGCGTGCCTGGCGTCGGCAAAAGCACGTTCATCGAAACATTCGGCTGTTATCTCGTTGCGCAGGGACGCAAGCTCGCGGTGCTGACGATTGATCCGACCAGCGCACGTTCCGGTGGCAGCATTTTGGGCGACAAAACGCGGATGGAAAAACTGTGCGTCGCGCCCAACGCGTTCATTCGTCCATCACCTTCCGGCGACAATCTCGGCGGCGTGGCGCGCCGAACGCGGGAAACGATGTTGCTCTGCGAAGCGGCGGGTTTCGACACGATCATTGTGGAGAGCGTTGGCGTCGGGCAGAGCGAAATTACGTTGCACTCGATGGTGGATATTTTTGTGCTGCTGCTGTTGCCCGGGGCCGGGGACGAATTGCAAGGCATCAAAAAGGGCATCGTCGAAATGGCGGACCTCGTTTTGATCAACAAGGCGGACGGAGAAAATCGCGCGCGCGCGGAACTGGCCCGCGCGGATCAGGATGCGGCGCTGCACTATTTGCAACCGGCCACGCCGGGTTGGAAAACGGAAGTGGCGCTGGTTTCCGGGCTCACGGGCGAGGGCGTGCCGGAAGTCTGGGAGCGCATCGGGAAGTTTTATGCGACGCTGGCGCCGAAAGGAGCCATCGCGAAACGCCGCCAGCAGCAGACGCTGGAATGGCTCGATGCGCTGATTCATGATGAATTGCGGCGCCGGTTTGATCGGGATCCGAAGGTGATTGCAAAGCTGCCGGAATTGCGCGCGGCGTTGGGGCGTGGGGAAATGACGGCGGTGCGCGCCGCGAATGCATTATTGGAAGCGCACGGAAACGCAAAAACGGAGGAGCCGAAATGAGGAGTTTTGCGGAGTTTGAAAGGGTGATTAAGAGATTGGCGCTCGCCCTCACCCCGGCCCTCTCCCCCGGGGAGAGGGAGAATCGTTCGCTGTCGTCGGCGCGTTCTGCACGCCTTGGTGAGACGAGCGTCGCACAAACTTCTCGTCGTTGCGCCGTCCACAACCATTGAAATTCTATGATCAAAA
The DNA here is from genome assembly GCA_035327385.1 of Verrucomicrobiota bacterium. Classification (GTDB taxonomy): domain Bacteria; phylum Verrucomicrobiota; class Verrucomicrobiia; order Limisphaerales; family JADLHS01; genus DAOLDN01. The sequence continues at coordinate 5,867 of DAOLDN010000126.1, forward strand.
AAATTGACCACCTGGGCATCGCGGTAAAATCGCTGGATGAAGCCGTGCCATATTACGAGAAAGCCCTCGGCTTGAAGTGCGAGCATCGCGAGGAAGTGCCGTCGCAAAAAGTCCGCACGGCGTTTTTTCATTGCGGTGAGGTTCACCTTGAGTTGCTGGAACCGACCGATCCGGAAAGCCCGATTGCAAAATATCTGGAGAAGAATCCCGCGGGCGGCATTCATCACATCGCGTTTGGCACGGACGACGTGCAGGGCCAGTTGCAGCAGGCGGCGGCGGCGGGCGTGAAGTTGATTCACGACAAACCCTTTGATGGCGCGGGCGGCAAGCTCGTCGCGTTTTTGCATCCAAAATCCACTTATGGCGTGCTCACGGAATTCTGCATGCCGAAACCGAATTGAAATCAAACCACGAATGAACGTGAAGAGAAGGGAATCACGCCGCAGGCATTGGAGTGCGCGGGCTTGTCCGCGCTTTCGGCAGACGACTTGTCGCCGTCGAACACGAGCGGAGCTTCCGGTTTTTCCGCGAGCCGCTGGACGCGGCTCTGCCTGGCCGACAGGTCGGCCAGGCAGCAAAGGCGGTGACAGGTCACCGCACTCCAAAGTTTCGCGTTCATTCACGTCAATTGGCGGTTTGTAACTGAGGAAGAATTTATGGCCATACCTAAAGCAATGTTGGAGGAACTGGAGAAGAAGCGCGCTGAAGCCCGCTTGGGCGGCGGGGCGGATAAACTGGAAGCCCGCCGCAAGAAGGGCGTGATGACCGCGCGTGATCGGCTGAATGAACTGTTTCAAGCGGGAACATTTCAGGAGTCCGGCATGCACGCGGACCACGATTGCCACAACTTCGGCATGGAGAAGAAATCCCTGCCCGGCGACGGCGTGGTGACCGGCACGGGGTTGGTGGACGGCCGTGCGGTGGCGGCTTTCAGCCAGGATTTCACCGTGGGCGGCGGCGCGCTGGGCCGCATTCACGCGAAGAAGATTTGCGACGTGATGGAGCATGCGCTTAAGGCCGGCTGCCCGATTGTGGGTTTTAACGATTCCGGCGGCGCGCGGATTCAGGAAGGCGACGACTCGTTGTCTGGTTATGGACAGGTTTTCTTCCGCAATGTTTTGGTCTCGGGTGTGGTGCCGCAGATCGCCGTCATTGCCGGGCCGTGCGCGGGCGGCGCGGCGTATTCGCCGGCGTTGATGGATTTCCTCATCATGGTGAAGGACAGCGCGAACATGTTCATCTGCGGGCCGGAGGTCATTCAGGCGGTCACCGGCCAGAAATGCACGATGGCCGAGATTGGCAGCGCGCCGGCGCACGCCAGCGTGAGCGGCAACATTCATTTCGTGGCCGAGAACGATACCGACGCGGTGCGCATCGTGAAGAAACTGCTGTCTTATCTTCCGGCGAACAACGTGATGGACCCGCCGCACACCCCGACGCCGCAGGTGGATTTGAGCGCCGATCCCGAGTTCAACAAGCTCGTGCCCGACGACGCCAAAAACCCAATGGATGTCACCAAGGTCATCGCACGACTGGTGGACAAGGGCGATTACCTGGAAGTGATGAAGGAGTTCGCGAAGAACATCGTGATTTGCTTTGCGCGGATTCAGGGCGTGGTGGTGGGCATCATCGCCAATCAATCGGCGGTGAAGGCCGGCACGCTGGATATTGATGCGTCGGACAAGGCGGCGCGGTTCATCCGCTTCTGCAACGTGTTCAACATTCCCATCGTGAACCTGGTGGACGTGCCGGGATTTTTGCCGGGCGTGGCGCAGGAACGCGGCGGGATCATCCGGCACGGCGCAAAGCTCCTGTTCGCCTACGCTTCGGCCACGGTGCCGAAAATTACGGTGATTTTGCGCAAAGCGTATGGCGGCGCGTATCTCGCCATGTGCAGTGCGGACATGGGCGCGGACGCGGTTTACGCGTGGCCGACCGCCGAGATCGCGGTAATGGGTGCGGAAGGCGCGGTGAAGATTCTCTACAAACGAGAGATCGCCGCGGCGGCGGATCCGAAGAAGGAAGAAGCCAAACTCGTCGCTGATTATCGCGCGCACTTCTGCTCGCCTTACGAGGCGGCGAAGAAGGCGATGATCAACGACGTGATCGCGCCCGCAGAAACACGCGCGGTGGTTTCGCTCGCCTTGCGGAATCTTTTGAGCAAACGTGAAACGCGTCCGCCGAAGAAGCACGGCACGATTCCGTTGTGAGCCACAACCTATTAGGTCATGAGCAATTCCACTCCTCCTCCTGACGATTTGTCCCCGGCCGAGTCGAACCTCGGCAAGGTGCTGGCACTCATTCATCGCGTGTTGCCCCGGCTGGATGATCCGGCCCGCAAGGCCGAGGTGCAATCCGCGCTGAGCAAGGCCGCTTCGTTCCTGGAAGCGGCGCGCGCGGCGCACAGCGGCGGCGTGGCCAGTCTGCCGCCAATTGGTTCGCAACAGGTCGCCACGGCGGTCGCGCCGGAAATTGCCGCCGTGATTGCGGCGGCGGTGTCCGTCGTGCTGGATCGCCCGTATCGGCTCGTGTCAGTCCAACAGGTGACGGTACCCGTCGTGCCGCATCTCAACGTCTGGGCGGTGGAAGGCCGCACGCAGATTTTCATGTCCCACAAAGTTCGCTGAACATATTCAATCGCATGATCAAACGACTTCGCGTCACCGTGGATGGCAACTCTTACGATGTCACCGTTGAGTTGCCCGATGAAACCAGTGCGGCGCCCGGCGTGATTGCGCCGCCCCCGCCTCCTGCTCCAGCGCCCAGCGCCCCGGCAGCGCCTGCTTCAACTACGACGGCTGCCGCGCCCACACCCGCCCCGGCAGCTGCACCGGCGGTTTTC
>DAOLDN010000127.1:0-8697 GCA_035327385.1 Verrucomicrobiota bacterium
ACGATGACGCAGTTGTCGGCGCGGTCGCGCATGGCTTCCATCTCGTATTCCTTCCAGGCGAGGAGGGATTCTCCGATGAGGATTTCGTTCACGGGCGAGAGTTCGATGCCGCGCTTGGCGATCTCCTCGAATTCCTCGCGGTTGTAACCGATGCCGCCGCCCGTGCCGCCGAGGGTGAACGCGGGCCGGATGATGAGCGGGAAACGGCCGATCTTGTCGGCGATGGCGCGGGCTTCGTCCATGTTGTGGGCGACGCCGGAGATGGGGACGTCGAGGCCGATGCTCAACATGAGTTCCTTGAACGCGAGGCGGTCTTCGCCTTTGTGGATGGCCTCGGGTTTCGCGCCGATCATTTCGACGCCGTGACGTTCGAGTGCGCCGTTTTTGTGGAGGGCCATCGCGGTGTTGAGCGCGGTCTGGCCGCCGAGCGTGGGAAGCAAAACCAACTTGTTTGGAGTTTCGGGGAGCACGCCCGCCTCGGGCGCAGACGAACGCGCCTCGCGTTCGGCAGAAGTCGAAGCCGGGGTGGCTTCGACCACACGCGAGGCGCGTGTGCTCCCCGAACCAGTTGCGCTTGTCAGCTTCTTAATTTCCTCTTTCTCGCGGATGATGATTTTCTCAACAGCTTCGGGCGTGATGGGTTCGATGTAGGTGCGGTCGGCGAACTCCGGGTCGGTCATGATGGTGGCCGGGTTGGAGTTGACGAGGACGACGCGGTAGCCTTCTTCCTTGAGGGCTTTGCAGGCTTGCGTGCCGGAGTAATCGAACTCGCACGCCTGGCCGATGATGATCGGGCCGGCGCCGATAATGAGGACGGAGTGAATGTCGGTGCGTTTGGGCATCGCGAAAAATTTATGATTTACGATTTATGATTTACGATTTGGAACTGGCGGCTGCGACGACACTCTCCTGCCCCGGTATTTAACAGCGGTTCGCACGCGGAGGCTGGTCTCTGACACAGCCGCGATCCGGGAGTGGCGCTCCGCAAAGCGGTGGAGAGTGAAGCGGATTTTGTATGTCTTGTCAGTTCCTTTTCTCGCGCCTTTTTCGAGGGCGGCGGAATTTTGCCGGACTGCCCGGGGATACTGATACGCCGGGCCGGCAGTTTCCGCCGGCAAGGATCAGCGGGTCACGGCTTTGGGATCCGGCACGCAGATGATGTTGGCCAGTGTGCCCGACTCCTGGCGGTTGCGCGCGTGAAATGGCACCCGGCGGTGGAATTCGTAATAGCCGCGCAGGTTCCGGCCCAGGGCATACAACTGGTAGCCTTGCGATTGCAGGTTGTCGGCCATATCGGGTATTGAAACCCGGGCCGCTCGCGCCGAATCCGGATTAAATTCGACGATCAGGACCGGACGGAACTGTTCGATGGTGCGTCTGGCTCCCTTGAGAATGATGAACTCGGCGCCTTCGACATCTATTTTGACCAAGGCGGGTATCCGTCCGGTTGCGGCGACATAGCCGTCGAGGGTGCAGGTCGGGACATTCAGCGTCCGGCAATCGTCGCAAGGGACAAATTCACGGAGCATCGTCGAATTCCAGGAAACCAATCCTCGTTGAACATAGAATTGCACCTCGCCTGCGTCGCGGTCACTCAATGCGACCGACTCCACCTTCACTCCGGAACACTTGTTGAGTTGGAGGTGGCGCTGCAAAAACTTCCGCGCATCCGGGTTCGGCTCAAAGGCCACGACCATTCCGTCCGGGCCGACGGCCTTGGCCGCCACAATTGCCATGAGGCCGTGATGGCTGCCCACATCAAAGACCACATCGGCAGGCCGCAGCAGGTTCTGCATGGCGATTAGAACGTCCTGCTGATACATGCCCTCAAAGAGCATGTGACGCGTGAGCAGGTCCGGGAATCCGGCCGCAGACCAACGAATCGCCAGCCGTGGGCAGTCGAAATCAAACTCAAAGCGATGTTTGCGAAGCAGCACCGAGGAACGAACGAAGAGCCCCTTTATTTTCCGATTGAAGGGAATGCTCCGGATCAAGTTTGAACCGCTGCGCACGATGGATTCAAGACTGCTCATGATCACGCACGATGCTTAATGACGGACGACGGCATTGGAATTGAACCACGGTGCGGCAATTTGCGCCCATGAGTTTCTCGCCTGCGATATCGGGATCATGCGGTTCGAGGCCGGAGATTGAGTCCCTCATGCTCGGAACGCCGAAGGTGTCGGTGCGTTTGGGCATCGCGAAAAATTTACGATTTATGATTTACGATTTGGAACTGGCGGCTGCGACGGGAATTTCCAGTCCGGGAAACCAACGGCCGTTCACGCGTTGCGGCTGGTCTTCGACACAGCCGCGCTCCGGGAGTGGCGCTCCGCAAAGCGGGCAAGATGAAACACGGATTTGAGTGTGGGTGAAAGGAAAATTCCAATCCCGGCCCGTGGACGTTCCGGTTTCGCTCTGCGGCAACCCGTCATCCGATGCGATACACCCTTCGGAATGACAGGTTTTTCAGCAGGCCGCTCTGAACAAATTACTTGCGCAAACCGGACAGTTGGACTAATGATTTCACTGTCAGGTAATCACCGACAATCATCGGATATCCAAAAAACTTAACCACAGAGTCTCCGTCTCTACATTTCCGGTCAAACTCATCAAATCCTATGAAAAACCAAACCAGCATGTTCACCACACTTGTGGGTTGTGCTGCGGCTGCGATGCTCCTCGTCGGCTGCGCCCAACAACAACAACAACAGCAAAAGGGCAGCTACAAGCCCGCGCCCGCGCCAAAGGCCGAACCCGCGCCGGCTCCCAAGACCAGTTGCAGCGATCCCACATGGGGATTGATCCGCATGACCAAGGTGATGCCTGCGGAAGCGGCGCTTGGCGGCGAATTCACGGCGGAACTGAACCTGTCCGCAGTGGGTTGCGCCGGCAACGTGGTCGTTCGCGACACCGTTCCCGCCGGAGCGAGCTACGTTCGCAGCGAACCGTCCGCGTCCGTTGAGGGCGGCGAACTCGTCTGGAAACTCGGCAACATGGATGCCGGCCAGAGCAAGAAAATCACCGTCGTGTTCCGCGCGGACAAGGAAGGCAACCTTCTCAACTGCGCCGTCGTGTCCGCCGATCCGCGCGTTTGCGCCGGAACATTCGTCGGCAAAGCCACGCTCGTCATCGAAAAAACCGGCCCTGAAACCGCCACGCTCGGTTCTGACGTGACCTACAAGGTCGTCGTCAAGAACACCGGCACGGCTGTTGCCAAGGACGTGGTCCTCACCGATCCCGTGCCCGAAGGCATGGGCGGTACGGCCTTTACCGTGCCCATCGGCGACCTCGCCCCCGGCCAGTCCAGGCCTGTGGATGTCACGTTCAAGGCCAACAAACGCGGCAAGGTCTGCAACGTGGCCACCGCCACCAGCAGCAACGCCGGCAAGGTCAGCGACGACGCCTGCACCACCATACTTCAGCCCGGCTTGAAGATTGAGAAGATGGGCACCAAGGAACAAATCCTCGGCCGCAACGCCGATTACCAGATCGTCGTCTCCAACACGGGTGACACCGCGTTGACCGACGTCCGCGTCACGGACACCGCCCCGGCGGCCACGTCCATCGTCGCAGCGCCTGACGCGCAAGTCAGCGGCAACACCGCCACGTGGGCCATCGCCGAGATCAAGCCCGGCGAAAAGAAGAGCCTCGCCGTCAAGCTCACCTCCAAGACAGAAGGCACGCACTGCAACAAGGTCAGCGTCGCCGCAGGCGCTTTGAGCGACAGCGCCGAAGCCTGCACCGTCTGGAAGGGCATCGGTGCCGTGCTGCTCGAAGTAGTGGATGATCCCGACCCGATCCAGGTTGGCGAAAACACCACCTACACCATCCGCATCACCAACCAGGGCTTTGCGGACCTGACCAACATCAAGGTGGCCTTCGCGGGTGACGACGAAACCTCGCCTGTCAGCTCGCCGCAGGGCACTGTCAGCGGCAAGCGCGTCTCGTTCCCGACCGTCTCCAGCCTCGGCCCGAAACAGGTCGTGACCTACACGATCATCGTTCGCGGCGAGAAAGCGGGCGACGCCATCAACAAGGTGACGCTCACCTGCGACCAGGTGAAGTCGGAGATCGAAGAAACCGAAAGCACCACGGTTTACTAATCGGTAATCCGTAACCAATTCAAGAGGCCGCCGGATTTTTCTGGCGGCCTCTCTTTTTTTCGTCAACCTGACCGGGCGATGAACAGGCTTTGGACAGTTTCGGCGACGTTCTTGTCAGTCGCATGGCTGCTCCTGGCGACGGGCTGCGCGACGCGACGTCCCGCGCCGGACGACGAGTATCAGCTTGGCGGCAAGGCGGACCTTGCGGCGCGATTGATCGAGTTGTCCAACACCGTGAATCACGCGGAAGCACGTTTGCTGGCCGACACCGCCTACAATTATTCGCTGGACCTCGCGGAACGTTACCGCGCCGTGCGACCGGCAGCCCTTCAGAACATTCTCGTCAACACCGGATTCAGGGAACGCGGCCTGTGCTTTCAATGGGCGGATGACCTGACCGCGAAACTGGATTCGTTGGAGCTTCAAACGCTGCAACTGCACCGTGCCGTGGCGCGGCTGGGCACCCCACGGGAACACAGCGCGGTGGTGGTGACAGCCGTGGGTCAACCCTTTGATGACGGCGTCGTGCTGGACGCGTGGCGTCGCCAGGGACTGTTGTGCTGGAACGATGTCATCTACGACACCTACAAATGGATCCGCGTGGAAATCGTGACCAACGCCGAACCGGTGATCAAAGGATCGCGGCAGACCCGTTGAATTATCGCGCGTCCGACGGCGATTGCGTCCGCTGGGCCACCCAATCCAGCCATTCGCTCAACACCAGCATCTTCCCCAGCGCGCGTGCGTGGTCAGCCTTGCGACCGCAATGCCCCTCGAACAATTCCAGAGCGGCCCCCTTGCGAAGTCCCGCCGACTCCAGTCGCGGACTCGCCAGTGAAGCCGACGCCCAGTCCCGCCACGGCCCACGCAGCCAACGCGCGACCGGCACGGAAAGACCGCGCTTGCGCCGATGCACGATTTCGCGCGACAGATAACGCAGAGCGTATTTCTTGAGGAACGCCTTCGTTTGAAATCCCTTCACCCGCGCGCCCGCAGGCAACGATGCGGCAAACTGCATCACGGCTTTGTCGAGAAACGGAGCGCGCAATTCCAGCGCGCTGCTCATCCCGGCGCGGTCCGCCTTGGTCAACAAACCTTCCGCCAGCGACGTTTCCAAATCCCAACGCGGCACCACGGCCAGCAGCGGCACGGTCGTTGCCTCGTCCACGGCGACCGCCGCGGGTTCAACCCCCAGCCGTTGCAACAGCGCAGGAGCGATGTTGGAAACCCACAAACGATGCCGCGACAGCCCCGACTGCTCCGCACCCTGCACAAAGCGTTTGAGCAGGAATGAAATCGTCACCTTCTTGTCGCTGGGCGGAATGGCCTCCACCGCGCGGCGGATTGACGACCGCAACCACGCCGGCCAGCGGGCGAAACGTTCCGCCAACAACGCGCCGGGATACGTGGGATAGCCGCCGAACAATTCATCCGCGCCTTCCCCCACAAGCGCCAGTCGCACGTCCTGCGACGCCCGCCGCGCCAGCAACGCCGCCGGTATCCACGCCGGATCGGCCAGTGGTTCGCCCACAAGATGAATCAACGAACGCAATCCCGCCCGCATGTCCTCGGGCCGCACCCAAACGCTGATGAGATCAAGCTTCAATTGCCTGGCAACCACGTCGGCGAACGAGCCTTCGTCGAACGACGCCTCCTCGAATCGCAACGTGTAGGCTTTGACAGAGCGCGCGGGATGCAACGAACGCACCACGGCGGAAACGAGCGACGAATCAATGCCGCCGCTGAGAAACACTCCAAAATCCACGTCCACGTCGCTTTGACGCCGAACGGATTCGCGGAACAACTTGTCAAACGCGTCCAGCGACGGCGCGGACTTGGGCGTTTCCACGACCGACCAGCGCCAGTAACGACGCCGATGAACGCCGTCCGCGTCCATCACCACGATTTCGCCGGGCGCGACCTTCTGAACCTGAGCGAATGGAGTTCCGGGCGATGGAAAGATTCCGAACTGGAGGTAGCGTTTCAACGCCGCCACATCCAGCGCGACCGGCAGGCGACCGTCCGAAACCATCGCCGCCAGTTCTGTGGCGAACACAAATCCATCCTCTGCGTGAGCGTAAAACAGCGGTCGTTCCCCCGCCCTGTCACGCGCCAGCACCAGGCGTTGTCTGCGCGGATCCCAGACTGCGGCGGCAAACGCGCCGACGAGTTTTTCAGCAAACGCATCGCCCACTTCCGCATACAACGCCGGGATGACCGCCACGTCCGTGGCCTGTTTGACCTCACGACCGCGCGAGGCCAACCACGTTCGCAGTTCACGATGGTTGTCAATTTCGCCGTTGCACACGGCCATGACGCCGGAGGCGGGGTCAATGATGGGCTGAAGTCCGTCGTGAATGCCGCGGATCGCCAGTCGCGTGGCGCCCATCATCGCGGCGTCGTTGCCGTTCGAGCCGACGGCGTCCGGGCCGCGATGGGACAAGGCTTCGAGCATCGCCTCCACGCGGCGTCGCGCCGACCCTGGCGCGGGCCGGGTGTCCACCGCCACTGTTCCACAGATGCCGCACATGTCAGTTCAAGGCTTGGGCGGCAGCAGCGCGCCCACGAAACGTTTGTTCAACTGCCGCACTTCGACGCCGCGTTCCGAGGCCAGCGATTCCAGCCGGGAACGCTCTCGATTGCGGGTGATAAGGAAGACGGTGTCCGTCCGCCCGGCGAGCCATTCGTCGAACTGCGCCGCCGGCACGATGTTCTCCGGCCACGGCCCCGGCTTTCTGAGCATGGAAAGAACGTAATTGCTCGTCAACTCGTCGCCGTCCTCCGTCACCAATGTCATCGTGCGCTGCAAATAGAACGGAACTCCGTTCGGATAACAATTCAGCGTGACGATTTCCGTTTCCGGCGGCAAACCGCGCAACGTCGCCGCAAGGGCGCGGCCGGACCGGTGCGACATCACGTCGTCCACGCCGCGAACCGACGCCAGCAAGAACAACGGACACGCCAACGAAAGACACACCACGCAAACGGTTACGCTGCGCCGAATGATTGCGACCGCGCCGAGAACGGCCAACCCCGCGAAACACACCGCCAGCGGCCAGGCGTCGGCTCTGAACTGAAGCGGGTCTTCGAGGTCAATCTTTGCAACTTCGATGAATCGCTCCGGATTCGTCAGACCCCACACTGAAACTCCCGTGGCGAGAAGGCAGACGACCGTGAAGATGATTGTGCCGAGCCGCAGTGCGTTGGCCGAACCGCCCCGCGCACGGGTCAACGCCGCGTCCAGCAGTCGCGCCACAAGAACGCCGGTCGGAACAGACACGCTCAACACGTAGCCCGGTTGCTTGGATTGCGAGATCGAGAAAAACACCACCACCAGCACCGACCAGACGATGCACAGCAGGTCGGCCCGGTGCAGCGAGCGCCGTTGTTTCCATGCCGCCACAACGGCCTGCGGCAACAGAAGACTCCACGGCATGAACGTCGCCGCCACGATGATCGCGTAATAGTAGAACGGCTTGGCACGGTCGAACGATTCGGCGTCGGTAAAACGATTGAACGATTCCTGGACCAGCCCGTAATGCAGAAAGTCGGGACGCTGGATGCACAACCCGATGAACCACGGCAGCGTGATGGCGAAGAACACCAAAAAGTTCAGCGGCGCGAAGAGCCGTTTCCAGACGCCGCGCCGGCCCGCAAACCGATTGAACACCAGCAACACGAGGACGGGTACGAGAAAACCGACCGGGCCTTTGACCAGTGTCGCGAATCCGGCACAGACCGCGCCCAAAAGATACCAGTTGCGTCGTGAGCGACCCTCCGTTTCCTCCGCCAGATAACCGGCGAAAATCGCGCCGCAAACGAAGAACGCCAGCATCATGTCAAAGATGACGATCCGCGCATGGGCCAAAAACATCGGCATGGCCGCCACCACAATCGCGGCGAGCCACGCGACACGTTCGGAATCATACACACGCCGGCAAAAGCGCAGGAGGATTGTCACCAACGCAAGGGCGAACAGCGCGGACGGCAGGCGCGCGGCGGCTTCGTTGTTTCCAGACAACGCCAGCGAGAACGCGACGGTCTTGAAGAAAAACGACGGTTTGTCGAGGTAATCCACGCCGTTGTAAGTGGGCACGAGCCACGCGCCGGACTCCTTCATTTCGCGCGCCACCTCGGCGTTGCGGCCCTCGTCGGGAGCTATCAACGGCAGATGGCCCAGGCCCATGAACAACGTCATCACCACCACGCACACGGCCAGTACCGCCCATCCCCGCCGGGAGGCAGGTTTCAAAGTGGCTGTCGAAGAACTTTCGATGTCAAAGACTAAGCAATGCAACCGCGCGCGGGCAATGGAATCTTGGAAGTATGAATGATGAAGGGTGAAGGATGAAACGGCGACTCTTTGGGCCACTGGTTTGAATCACTGAATCGGACTGGAACGCCGGATTCATCCGTGAGAGACGCGAATCGCAAGCGTGAGGCGGGGATCTTGCAGATGCGCGTGTGAATAACTTTTTGGAATCGTCACAATAAAATGTTTGACGACACGCGGCAGGTTTGAGACAAACGGCGGCATTCCACAAAGCCGCCTTCAGACAGCCAATCACGGGATCTGTAGTCCCGCTGCTCA
>DAOLDN010000128.1:0-8661 GCA_035327385.1 Verrucomicrobiota bacterium
GTCGGGCAATGATTGATCGGGTGCGTCGGTTTCCACCAGCAGACGGTCAGGCGGAACGTGTTTGAAACTCTCCCGTTGCCGCTGTTTTCTTTCGTGCAGATAGTAGCCGGGAAAACTGAAATACGCGCCAAGCTTTGCCAGCGGTTCGATCATCTCCTGCGGTCCTCCAAAACTGTGAAGCACAAACCCGCGCTCCGGACACGGATTGTCCCGAAGCAAATCGTGCAAGCGACCCCACGCCTGCAAACAATGAATGCTGACCGGCAGATTTCGCTCCGCAGCGAGCCGGAGTTGCGCAACGAAAACCTCCTCCTGTCCGTCGTAGGAAAGACCCGGCTTCCAGCGATCCAGCCCGATTTCGCCGATGACTGACGGCAGTTGCTCCAGGAATCGAGTGAGATTGGCGAGCCAGTCCTTGGTGCGCTCATGCACATACCACGGATGATAACCGAAGCTTGGCAGAACGACCGCGTGTTGCCGCGCCAGCGCGACCACCTGTGGCCAGTCCTCCTCGCACGAACCATTGACCACCATGCGTGCCAGGCCCTCGGTTTCGCAGACGGCAAGCAATTCACCTTGCCGATTGGCGAATCGCTCGTCCTGCAGATGATTGTGTGCGTCGTAAAGTTTCATCGTGGTCTGCCCGCACTCTGCGCTGCGGCGAAGATTCTGATGTGTTCCCAGACGCGGGAAAGCGAGTTGCGCCGATTGGGAGTGAGATGTTGTGTGATGCCCAGCGCCCTCAGAAAGTCCGGATCGTGCGCGACGATGGCGCCCGGCTTTTGGCCGCTGTACAACTCACAGAGCAGTCCGGCAACCGCCTTTACGATCATCGAATCAGAATCCGAAGAGAAATGGCAACGGCCGTCCCGGAATTCCGACACCAGCCACAGCCGCGCGAGGCAACCCGGGACGAGATTGTTCTCCACACGCAGTTCCGCCTGCAGAGATGGTGCGCGCCTCGCGTTGTCCACGAGCCAGGCCAGACGCTCTTCGCCGGTTTTCAGTGAAGACAATCTGGCGGTGAGTTCACGTTGTTTTTCGTCCAGAGTCGTCACGGGCGATGCGGCTGACGGGTTGCCGAAGTTTGGTGCAGTTTGCAAAACCGGGAAGGCTGGAGCCAATGGTCGGGATTGGCTGGGCTTCACATTTTCAGTGCGCTTAAAATACCTGATTTTATTGGGGTTTCAAGCACTATTTGGTTTAACGTGTCAGGATTTTTCGTAACGATTTCGACTCTTTCACTGGCAGTTTCACTGGCACTTTTAGGACGGTCGCCGGACTGTCGGAGTCCGACCATCGGCCCAACTGCCAGTGAAAGTGCCAGTGAACTCATGTCGGTGTCGTAGTTCACGCGCGAACGAAGTCCGCTGCGAAGTAACTGCCGAACTTGCGACGAGGGTCAAAGGAAACTCGGCGGTCGCGATACAATCCGCACGGATGCTGCCATGACTGGCGCGCATTGTTCCAATGAAAGCCAAGCTCTGCCAACTGCTGCCGGGTTTCAATGGCGGGCTGTTCGCTGAACTGAATCCAGACCCAACGACCAACGACTTCCGCCAGTTCAAAGAAACGCGGCGTGTTGCCCCGCAGGACTGCCAGCAATGTCTGTGTGTCCAGTGACCGATTCACGCGACGACGCGCAAAATTGATTCGGGGCAGACCGGTTTTCCGTGTGCTCAATCCCGCCTTTTTGGGGACAGGCTGTTCGGATCGGTTTCTGAGCTCTGATTCTGAAATTTGTGTATTCGTTTTCATGGTCTTTTTTTTTGTGCTCTGCTGTTCGTCTTCGGATCGTCGCCCTTCACGAAAAGCCGGGCCGCCAGCCCTCCCCCGCGGGAGTAGTCTTCAGAGGGCACCACGCGGGGCGGGCTGGTTTTGCGGCGAGGCCGTGAGGGCGACGTGACGAGACGAATCAGGCAGAGGAGAGCGGACGCGGAAAAAGACCTGAAAACGCTTGGTGTCTTTGGCCTGTCTCCGGCAATTCAGTGGCGAGGAACGGAACGAAAGCGAAGTAATCAAGCGCACGGTCGCAAGGTTGTGTGTGATTACGCAGCGTAAGTGGAGTGGAACGCTGCTGAATGGCCGAAATCAGGCGAATTCCCCGGCGACAGTCTGTGCGCTGGGCCGGGGTGGATTGCGCAGGTCCAGACGCACAGGAACGAGCATCGTAACCGGAGCAACCACGCCCGGACGAGATAGCGCAGTCTGTCACCGGCCCCGTCATGGCTTCGTGTGGGGTGTGTTCTGATTTTTTGACCGGCAGCAAGTCTGCGAGCGAAGGCCGCCAGAAGCGGGCGCTTGACAGTGTTTACATTGTAAACGATAGTCGGCTCATGCCAACGGTTGTGCAATCGTGCCGGATAGAACAAGACCATGCGAACCTGCTGTCGCGGCAGGCTAAACGCCGTCATCTGGAAGTGTCCACCTTGAGCAGCCTTTACCTGACGGAAAAGGCGCTCGAAGAAGAATTTCCCGGCATCGGCTTTCGCGACTCTGCGGGCGGACGCGAAGCCTATGTGTTGGGCCACCGCGTCGCCGTGTGGGAAGTGGTGGACGTTTATTCTGAAGCAAAGACCATCGCCAAGACGGCGGAACATTTCTCCTGGACGCCCGCCCTGGTGCGTTGTGCGCTGGCTTACGCCCGGTCTTTTCCGGCTGAAATCGCGCAACAACGTGAAGCCGAGGTCGGCGCGTGAAACCGCGGCTGCTGGCCGACGAAAACACGTCGCACCGGCTGGTGTCAGCGTGCCGGCAGATCGAAGCGGGCTTTCCGATGGTTCACATTGCGGAGTGGGAAAACGGTGCGTATCTGTCAGCGAAGGACTCCGCGCTGCTGATGGCGTTGCGCGAGGCTGGACTGATCCTCGTGGGTTTTGACCGTGCGAGCCTTCCCATGCACGCCGGACAACTGACACGCGAAGGGCTTGGGCACGCGGGCGTCATTCTTTTTCGGCGCGCGGTTCCGGCGATTGCCTACGGCAAGCAATCACGCCTGCTGGTGGATTCCTGGAAGGTAGCGGCCGATTGGGAATGGGCCGATCGCATCGAATATCTACCACGCCCGGAAGCCTGAACGGCCAGGCCCGGACCAGTTAGCGCAGTCTGTCGCCGGCCTCGTGACGGGGCGCGTGGGGTGCGTGCGCTCTGACTTCTGACGGGCCACGAGTCCGCGAGCGATGGTCAGAGGCCAGACCATCAAGGTTTGGTGTCGGTAGTCTGCGATGATTCAGCAGGATGAAATCCATGCTTGGCGGTGCTGAAAGGTCGCAGTCTGGTGTGGGACGTGGGTCTTCGATGAAATCTGATCCGAAGAAAGTTAATTCTTCTGGTTGACAAACCCTGAGCTTTTATGCCACAAGTCGTCTTGACGATATTTGTCAAGACAATGCGCGACAAAGAATCCAGTTTCGGCGAATTCATCCGCAAGATGCGACAAGACCGAGAAGAACCTCTTCGCGTTGTGGCTGCCGCAGTCGGCATTGATTCAACTCTCCTGAGCAAGCTGGAACATGGCGACCGATTCCCGACCGAAGCGCAGATTTCAAAGTTCGCCAAGGTTTTCAAAGTCCCGGAGGGAGAATTGAAAGGGCGGGTTATTGCGGACAAGGTCGCCTTGGAGTATGACGATGACGAAGCAGCCTTGCACGCGGCGCACATTCTTCAAGAGCGTGCGACGCCCTACAAAACCAACCCAAAATGAAAAAGGTGGAAACATTTTCAGAGGAAGGCGCTTGCTTGCGCCTGCAAGATTCTCTCGAAGGCATGGCGGAGTTGCCTTCGCAGACATTCGACCTCGCCATCGCCGACCCGCCTTATGGAGCTTCGACATCGGCGACATGGAAGATTGATCGTGGTCACACACTCGCGGGCATGGGCGGCAGTTGGAAGCTGGCAGCGCATTCGTGGGATCAGCTTTGCAACATCGAAGGCTTTGAAGGAACAATGGCCTTTCTGTCCGAACTTAAGCGACTGGTCAAACCGACCGGCTCAATTTGGGTTCATGCCACATACCACAACGCGGGCGTCGTGAATGTTGCCTGTCAGATTCTCGGCTTGGAAATCATCAATGAGGTGATTTGGTATAAACGAAACGCTTTTCCGAATCTCTCGGCGCGCCGGCTCACGGCCAGCCACGAAACGATTTTCTGGATTCACACGGGCGGCAAGCAGCGGCAATACCGCTTCAATTACGACGAAGTGAAGGCGGCGCATTTTCCAGAGGATAATTTGAAGGAGCGGGGAAAGCAGTTGCGGACGGTTTGGGATATTCCAAACAACAAGGCGCGTGAAGAATTGGAATCAGGTTCGCATCCCACGCAGAAACCACTGCGGCTGACCGAACGGCTGATGATGATTTCCGGCTTGCGTGAAGGAAAGCTGCTCGTTCCGTTTCTCGGTTCGGGAACGGAAGTCATCGCGGGGATGAGATACGGAATGGAAGCCATCGGCTTTGAAATTGACCGGAATTATTTTGACCTCGCTTGCAAGCGGGTGCGTCAGGAAACCCAACGGACGCAATCCGAACCCAAACTTGAATTTGCGCCATGCTGATCGCCGACAATCCATTCGAGCCAGTCATCAAATGGTCTGGCAGCAAGCGGTCGGTCGCGGCGAGCCTTCGGCATCTGTTTCCCAAAGCGACGCGATATTTTGAACCGTTCGTTGGCGGCGGGGCAATGCTTCCATTCCGACCATGCCGTGATGCGGTGGCGGGCGACGTGATTGATGAGTTGATTGACCTTTGGGTTTGCATCCGCGACGAGCCGGACAAGACCGCTTCCGAATACAAGAAGCGCTGGCAGAAACTTCAAGATGAGGGGCACACGGCCTACTACGCGGTTCGTGATTCGTTCAACCGCACGCGCTGCCCGCACGATTTTCTTTTCCTCACGCGCACTTGCGTAAACGGTCTCATTCGCTTCAACGGTGACGGCGACTTCAACAACTCACTTCATCACACGCGTCCCGGCATTGCGCCGCAACGTCTGCGGGAAATCATCCGCAAGTGGAGCGTCGCACTTCAAGGTGTGTCCTTTGCCAAAACCGATTATCGCGAAACGCTGTCCACCGTGTCCGCAAGTGGTTTGGTTTTTCTCGACCCACCCTACGCCGGCACGCGCGGCAGATACTCGCAGGAGAAATTTGACGTGGCCGGATTCTATGCGGAATTGGAACGCCTCAACGAAGTCGGCGCGAAGTGGGTCGTCACGTTTGACGGCTACGCTGGCGAGCGAACCTACGAAGAATCGTTGCCGAAATACCTGTTTGAAAAGCGTCTGGCATTGCCCACGGGAAATTCTCCGTTCACCAAACTCATGCGAACCGGCGTGGATGCCGTGGTGGAGTCAGTGTATTTGAACTTTGAGCCGCCCGCCAAAATTCTCCGCAGCTTTTCGGATGATCGGAACGAGAAAGCTGCCGTTGGCGTTGGTCTTGACGTGGAGCAAGGCTGTCTTTTCGTCTGAGAAAAACTCGAACGCAAAGGCGGCATCGAGTTCGCCGTGTTTGAGACAGCTTTCAAGTTTCGCCAAATTCTCCCAGCAAAACGCCCCCGCCGAAATAACTTCCGAGACCAAGTTCAACGGCTTGCCGACGTAGGGCCGCCAGTCTTCACTCGCCGGTTTGCAAATTGTGGGGGCGCTCGCAAGCAGGTCACGCATGAATTTCTTCATCCGTCGTCCAACATTCTCTTCCAGCTTGCCCGCTGTGTCTTTTGATTCGATGGCCGTCAGAATTACGGCCTTCGCCGATTGTAGAACCTGAATGACGTGGTCGGGGCGTTTTCCGTCCTTAACCCAGGGCGGCACTGCGCTTGCCCTGGGCTATTCATCTCTTGCCCCGATGGGGCTGCAATTTGAGCCGACTCACGTCGGCTGCCACCGAAAATCACCATGATCAAGAAACTCAAACTTTTAGAAATTGTGACGGACGCCGGGACGCAAGTGCGGGCGGGTCTGAACGAAGCGACGGTGACGGATTACGCCGAGGCCCTGGCCGATGGCGCGAAGTTTCCGCCGGTCGTCGTGTTTCATGATGGCGACCGTTACATCGCCGCCGACGGATTTCATCGCATCCAGGCGGCGTTGCGGATTGGTGCGACGCAGATTGAATGTGACGTCCGCAAGGGCGGCAAAACCGATGCGCTCAAGTTCGCGCTGGGCTGCAACGCGCATCACGGCCTGCGCCGGACCAACTCCGACAAGCGGCATGCGGTCGGCATGGCGCTCAAGGAATTTCCGAAGACGAGCAACGCGGCAATCGCAGAGATGTGCCTCGTTGGGCACGAGCTCGTGGCGGAAATCCGCAAGTCTCAACCCTACGATTCCGTAGGGTTGAGGCCGCCGCCGGTGCGGGTGGGATTGGACGGCAAAGAGCGGAAATTACCGCCGCCGCCGATGGAGCGGCGTGAGACGAATAGGACGAATGCGACGGATGGTCCGCCGGGCAGGATGCCCGGCTCTACGGCAGGCAAGATGCCTGCCGCCACACTGCCGCCGCCGCCGTCGCGGGTGTTGGATGCCACGGGCTGGCCGATTCCGACGCAGCTCATTCCGCTGTGGCAGCGCGCAGATGAAGTCCAGGAAATGCTGACGGCTCTCAGCCGCGTCAAAGGCGCGCTCCGCTGCGCCCAGGAGAACAACGACAAGTTGTTTGCCGAAGTCAATTTCTCGTCCGCGTTGTCGCAACTGGATCAGGCTTGGACTGACATCAAGACGGCGAAGCCGTTCGCGGTCTGCCCGACGTGTCAGGGCCAGCTTCCGGACAAATGCACGCTCTGTCGCGGGCGCGGGCTGATTTCCGAGCATCGCTGGAACACCTGCGTCACCCGCGAGGACAAGGAATTCCGGGCGCGGGCGCGAAGCAAAAGCTGAAATGCGGAAGAGCTGAAACGCTGAGATGAACCGCGAAATACACGAAACACGCGAAAGGAATTTCATGATCCGCAAACTCGACAAGTTGTGGTTTTGGCTGCTCGGCGTGATTCATCGTTGGAGGTTGCGGCGAGGACAGGCGCATTGCCGCCGCGAAAAGCTGCGTCGCTTCCGGCGGCATCTGGCGTGGCAGAAAGCTCACCTCAATTAGGGGCAAACGCTGAAATGGGGAAAGCAGAAAGCTGAAATTTTAACCACGGATTCACACAGATGAACACGCATTGTTTTAACGCAGAGGCGCGGAGGCGTAGAGACACAAACTCAAAGTGTTGTGTAGCCCGCCGGAAAGCCGCCCCAAACAACCGCCGTGTAGTAGTAAAAGGCCTGGTTGATGCACTCGATCTTCATCAACGGGGCGAGCGGCAGGTAAATGTAATTCAGTTCGTCGGGCAGGTAGCGGGGGTGCAAGCCATCATTGGTCGCCCAAGCCACCGGACCGGTGCTGAGGATGTAGAGAGGCAGACCAATCGCAAGCCACAGCGCCGCGACTTTCACGCGGCGCGGAACACATGCCTTTTCGAGCGAAGGCTTCACAAACAGAGGATGGCATGAAGTTACGTCCTTATCAATCCGCCGCGTCCGACGCCATTTTCAAGGAATGGGAGGACAACGATGCCACGCTGGTCGTGATGCCTACCGGCGGCGGCAAGACGGTGCTGTTCGCCGATGTGATCCGGCGGGTGTTTCCCCGCCGGGCACTGGTGATCGCGCATCGCGAGGAATTGATTTTCCAGGCGCGCGACAAAATCCAGCGGGTCACCGGCCTGAGCGCCGACGTGGAGATGGGCGAATACCGCGCTGACGGCGGGCTGTTTGGACAGGCGCGTGTGGTGGTTTCGACGATCCAGACACAGTGCTCCGGGGGCGATGGCGGTGGGCGCATGTCCAAGTTCGATCCGCAACGGTTCGGCGTGCTCATTATTGACGAGGCGCATCACGCCACGTCGCGCAGTTACCGGCGGGTGATTGATTACTACCGCACGAATCCGGCGTTGAAGGTCCTGGGCGTCACCGCCACACCCGACCGTGCCGATGAGGAGGCGCTCGGGCAGGTGTTTCAATCCGTCGCGTTTGACTACGAGGTGCTCGACGCGATTCACGACGGTTGGCTCGTGCCGATTGAGCAACAGATGGTGCATGTCGAGGGGCTGGATTATTCCAGCATCCGCACAACGGCTGGCGACCTGAACGGCGGCGATCTGGCCGCCGTGATGGAAGCGGAAAAGAATTTGCAACAGATGGCGTCGGCGTCGCTGGCGACCATTGGGTCGCGGCGAGCGCTGGTGTTCACCGCTTCGGTGAAGGCGGCGGAGATGACGGCGGAGATTTTCAACCGGCATCGGGCGGGCATGGCGTCGTGGGTGTGTGGCAAGACCGACCGCGAGAAGCGCCGACGCGTGCTGGCGGATTTCGCGGCGGGCAAGCTGCAGGTGGTGTGCAACTGTGGCGTACTCACCGAAGGCTTCGACGATCCCGGCGTCGAGGTCGTCATCATGGGTCGCCCGACGAAAAGCCGGAGTCTGTATTCGCAGATGGTGGGTCGCTCAACGCGACCGCTGCCCGGCGTGGTGGATGGGCCGGAGACGGCGGACGAACGGCGCGCGGCGATTGCCGCAAGCGCGAAGCCGTCGTGTCTGGTGGTGGATTTCGTCGGCAACGCCGGGAAGCACAAGCTCGTGACGAGCGCGGACATTCTCGGCGGCAAGGTCAGCGAAGAGGCTTTGGA
>DAOLDN010000129.1:0-8661 GCA_035327385.1 Verrucomicrobiota bacterium
TGCGCGTGAATCGCTTCTCGAACTTTGCCGAAAAGATCAGCCAGCTCGGCTCGTATGGCGGCGGCAATCATTTCGGCGAGTGCGAAGTGGTGAAGCTCGCAGACGACGACCGTGCGCGTCAGGCGGGCGAAGTGTTCGGCTTGCGCGACGGTTGTGTGGGATTCCTCTCGCACTGCGGTTCGCGCGGGTTCGGTCACGCGCTGGCGACCGGCCAATTCCACGACCTGCAACGCAAGTTCGCGCAGTGGGACATCCCGTTGCCCGGCGACGACAAGGAACTCGTCTATGCGCCGCTCGGCACGGCCGAGGCCGACGCGTATCTCGATGACATGGCGCTCGGCGCGAACTTCGCGACCGTGAACCATCTGCTCATCAACGCGCTCGTGCTCGAGGCGTTCCAGGAAGTGATTCCCGGCGTGAAAGGTTCGCTGGTGTATTACATCAGCCACAACATCACGCGGAAGGAATTGCTCCCGGACGGCCACGGCGGATTCAAGGGCGAAGGTTGGGTGCATCGCAAAGGTGCGACGCGCGCGTTTCCGGCGGGTCATCCGGCGTTGCAAAACACGCTGTTCGCCACGACCGGACATCCGATCCTGCTCCCGGGCAATCCGACGGCGGGAAGCTCCATCATGGTCGCCGATCCCGGCGCGCACGTGGCGGGCTACTCGGTGAACCACGGCGCGGGCCGCGCGATGGGCCGCAAGATGGCGGATCGCACGTTGGATCAGAAAACTGTGGACGACGAGTTCACAGCGAACGACATCCTGACGAACTGCCGTCTGTATCCGAAGGACGAAGCACCCGCCGCCTACAAGGACTTCGACGCGGTGCTGGACTCGGTCAAAACCGCCGGCCTCGCGAGCGAAGTCGCCCGGCTCAAGGCGCGTTTCGTCATCAAGGACGCCGACGGCAGCCTGCGCGGCGCGGCGTGAACGAAACGAAATGCAGAAATCCCGCAAGGCGGGACGGGCGGAGGCCAGACCTTCCGTCCGCGCCTACTATTTCCGATAAACTTCGCGCCGATGGCCGACAGCCAACAAGTAAAGGCGACCCTGCAGGAGGTTGAAGTTGTAAATCACCCGATAGTCTCCGACACGGATGCGATACGCATCCAGTCCTTTCATCCGATGGTGGGAATGTTTGTCGAGTGTTTGACCCAAGCGGTCAATCACGGACTGGATTCGGAACTGGAGATCGGCAGGCAGCTTGAAGAAATCCGCGTCGAAGTCTCGGGAGTAGATTTGCAGCGCCGCACTCACTGGCCTTCCGGATGGCGCGTGCGGGAGTAATCGCCGGCGGCGACTTGTTGACTGGCACGTTCGATCTTTGCCTTGAACTCGTCGCTGACCTCCAATTGGTCCTCGATGAGGTTTTCCAGCCAGTCGCGCACCGCCTGCATCTCCGTCAGCGACAATCCGCTAATGGCTGACTCAATTTCTTTGACCGTGCTCATCCGATATAGAATGGCTGATATCAGCCGGTTTTCAAGTCTCCAGAACGCCCGGTTCAAGGCGCGTTTCGTCATCAAAGACGCCGACATGAGTCTGCGCGGCGCGGCGTGAGCGAAACGAAATGCAGAAATCCCGCAATCCGTGCTAATCGTCACTAATTCTCAAGGGAAGCAAGCGGACGGTTTTCATCAGCGCAGATCAGCGTGAATCAGCGGTTCAATTCCCCATTTCATTTTCGGCAGCATGATGTCGTCAGATAAACCGGCGCAAGCCGGCCAAAGCGGGCAGTCCTACACGTCCGCGCCACGCGAGTGGTCGTTCATGCAAACCCATCCCCGCAGGTTTACCCGATACCAATCGGAGTGAACTGTGCTGGAAGCTGGAGTGCAACAGGCAGCCGAGGCCAACGGTTTAAGCTGCTGCTAACGGTCGCGCCGAGCACTGCACTCACGCCAAACAGCGACAGTGAAGGGACAAGGGCAATCCATCGGTTCGAGCTTTGCAAGCAAGGGCCGGCGGGTAGAACCCGAGGTGACGGGACAGCGTTCGGCTGAATCGAGAGATACAGTCCGGGCGTTGCGCCTGAAGTCTTGGAGTTCCGTGTGACCCGGCACGGGAAGCACAGGAGGCGTGTGGCATAGCGTGAGCCAAAAGTTTACGACACCACCGGACGCGCACGTCTCGTAGGAGCTAGCTCAATGGTAGAGCAGCGGACTGAAGATCCGCCGGTTGCAGGTTCGAGTCCTGCGCTGGATGCAAAGACGCGTCCGCAGTCGAGACCGAAAATGGCTTAATCCCTGAGCACTTCGGCGCAATCAGGGCGTCCGTTGTCCCGCAAGGAGGACGGAGGTCGGTTGGATTCGCACGGTGGGGTTGCTCCCTTCGCTGCCCGCAAGGCAGACGGAAGATGAATGCCGAGAGGTCCGGCTGCAAACTGGAATCGCCACCAGTATAAAAAGGCAGCCATGCTGGTTTACGCGACTGCGGCTTCGGCCGGGTCGCGTGGAAACGTCGGGAAGCTGTGTCCGGCAGGACACGGCGAATCCGATCAAAGGGCCGGCGCGGAAACTGGATTCTCAGGTTTCCATTTTTCATTTCACATCCCGTTGGCCGATCAGTTCAGGCGGCGGCCTGCAAAGCCGCAGAGGCTGGTGCAATTCCAGCACGGGATTCCAGCCTTCGCTCTTCGAGCTTCGGCTCGGCGAGCCAATTTCAAGGAGCGCCGAACTCCGGTTCGGCCCGGTCCGATTCCATTCCACCGCCGTCGAGCCGATGCGGAGATCGGCGCTCCAATTTTTCCGCGACGCGAAATCCCGGTGTCAGCGAGGCTT
Source organism: Verrucomicrobiota bacterium (assembly GCA_035327385.1). GTDB lineage: Bacteria > Verrucomicrobiota > Verrucomicrobiia > Limisphaerales > JADLHS01 > DAOLDN01. The sequence goes on from DAOLDN010000129.1 coordinate 2,786, forward strand.
CACAGACTTCGCCGCGGTGGTTCAACTCCGCCTTCGCGTCGCGGTCTTTGCAGACGGCCACTAGGGTTGCAAACTTTGACAGTGAAGTCCCGGCTCTTACCCGGCGAGAACTCGGTGCGAATCCGAGGCGACCCACCATTTCTGCATCCGTGGTGAAAGTATTATCATCCTCCGCTTCGAACGGAGAGTCTGCAGGTGGGAGTCCTGCCGGATGCACCAGCCTTCGCTCCGAGCTACGGCTCGGCAGACCAATTTACGGGCATGTGGTTTAACCCGAATAGCAGAGGGTCCAGACTCAGAATCTGGCAGCCTTGGGGGTGCAAGTCCCTTCATGCCCACCAGCCTTCGCTCGCAGCGCAGCAAGAGTGAGGCTGCCGCGCCGTAGCACGTAGTGCGCAGGCGGGCTCACCGTCCTCGCAGGCGAGCTTCGGCCCGGCAAGCCATTTCGCGGCGACTGGCTTCAGCGGGAATAGCAGACCCCGGCGACTTAAAATCGCCGCGCCTTCCGGGTGCTTTGCCGTTCGCGATAGCGAACCAGCACATTTGGGGAATCCATCTCGCAAGACTTGGGAAGTCCACTCCCGGGTTGCCGACCGGCGTGTGGTTCACAGGGAATAGCAGACCGGTTCGCCTCAAAACCGAACAGCCTTGGGAGTGCAAGTCTCCCCACGCCGACCAATTTGGAATGTCCACCGGACAAGCGTGCCGGGCCTCGGTGCTAACGAGTGCGTGCCTTCGGGCAAGTGGCGCAAGTCCACGACATTCCGCCACGGCGTGTAGTTCAAAGAGAACCGGCGGCTTTATACCCCGCATCGCACTAGATGAGTGCCGAGTCCGGGAGCATCACCCGGCACGCCGACCATTTGTCCCCATAGCTCAAAACACAGAGCGGGCGCGTCCTAAGCGTCAGGTTGCCGGTGAGAGTCCTGCTGGGGGCACCACTTCGGGAGCGTAGCTCATCAGTAGAGCACTCGTCTGACACGCGAGAGGTAAAGCGGGCAGCACGCTGGTGGCCGTCCGCAAGGACCTCCCACCATTTCTGTCCCTGTGGTGTAGTCCAGTCAACACGCCTGCCCCTCACGCAGGAGATCACCGGAGCGAAGCCGGTCAGGGACACCAATTTCAATTGCCCTCAAAGCATTGGCAGCGATGCATTCGCTCGGTAAGCGAATTCAACTCGGTGCAACTCCGAGTGAGGGCTCCACCGCAGTCGAGCCAGGCTCAGGCGAGTTTCATAAGCTCGCCGTGTCCGGGGCAGCACCGGGGACTGCGACCATCTTTTGCGGCTGGACTGGAGAAGTCTGGGATCACAGCCCAAGCTTACGTCGGAGAAGTTCTTCGGCCGCCATGCGTTTTGCGGGTGTCATTTTGCGCAGGTTGTAAAGTTTCCATTGCACTCCTGGCAATCGTTCGATCCCGGGAATTCCGAGCAAATCCCACTTTGGCTCCAGTCGCTTTACGGACAGGAGAAACTCCCGTTCGGCGGAGGTCAGACTGCTGTTGATGTGTTCGATCAATTGCTCGCGCGTCGCCTCCAGCACCGTCAGCGGCACGGGGTCAAGGGTCATGCCCTCGAACTGATCCGCAAAGACCTGTTTAGGTTTTGCCGGTTTGGAGTGAGAAGTTCGCTCATGGGGCGGTCGTGACTTGCCAGATAGATAACGAATGCGCGGCGGATTTCATCAGTAATTCCTTCCGCTTGAAGCAATCCATGCACGTCAAACAGGTCCCGTGGGTGCTGGCGATCCAGCGCCGCGCAAAGTTTACCGCCGCAAAGTTCCGGCAGCGACACAGTCTGCATGGTGGCAGATCGTCCGAACACCTCGACGGCCCGCGCGACCAGCGTGCGCTCCGTCGTTGGATGCACCACCCCGCGCAAGACGGTGTTGGGTTCAATTTTCACTTCGCCGAGATTCGGCACGCGCACCGTCAGCTTCACCACACTGTTCTCGGCGGCGAGCTTCCGTTCGGTGACTTGGGCCGCCGGCATTGAGCGGCGAATCTTTGCCGCGATGCGTTTGAGTGCACCATCAATTCCCCGAAGTGAAGTCGCACGGTCCTCGACCGGCACATACACCAGGTCAATGTCCACCGAGAGGCGGGGAAAGTTGCGAACGAAAAAATTGATCGCCGTTCCACCCTTGAGCGCAAAGCAGGTCTCTGCGTTCACGAAGGGAAGCATCTGAACCAGCAGGTCAGCCTGCTTGAAAAATGGGCTTTCTTTCATGGTGCATCACTTGGGGATTCAGGCAGGACGGGAACGGTGATGAGGTATTTGGGATCCAGCCGGCCCCCGGGCACCAGCACGCGCTTACCGCTGCCGAGTGACACTTTGGTCCGATCCAGAGATTTGAACCATGCGTGATTGTGCTTTTCCGCCAGATGGAGAAACAGGCGTTTCACCTTCACAGAGGAGCATTGCTCCAGAAGCGATTGCAGCACGTCGGGACGTAATGTTCCAAGTCCTTCAAAGATCAGATTCGCGTGTTCATACTCGCTTGCGGAGGGTTCAAGCACTTGAAGAAACTCGAGTGCGGCACGCTCCGGAGCCGATATCTTGACGACGAGTTCCCCCTCACGGTGCTGGTTGAACCCGAGGTCGTCGGGCAGGAAGTTCGTGCGCACATGTCGGACGCGCTTTGACCACGGCAATCCCTGGAACCAGGCCGGCAATCGTTCGCCGGATCGGCTGAAGAGGAAAAGCGGATGCGCTTCACCCAGAGGCAGGAAATGAGCGAGACCTGAAAGCTCCAGTGCGGTGCGCCCACCGGGATGAAAGGATCGGGATTTTTGCTGGAGTCCGAAGACCGCGCCCAACCAAGTCGGCTGCGCTTTTTGGACGGTAAAGGCCCCATCGCCGATGCGATGCAGCCATCCCGAACTGGCGTAGTAGCCGGCCAGCTTGCTGGAGATGCCGCGTTCCTTCAGCCAAGCGGATGTAAGCACCGCATTGGCTGGAGCAGCAACCAGACATTGGTTTATCCTTTTCCCTTTTGAACTAGTTTGACTAGTCATAAACGCACCTTAGTAAACCATTCGGTTTGAATCCTGTCAAATGAAACCATCCAGGCTGGATTTATTAGCATGGAAGTAAACCGAGACACGCCGGGAGATTCCGTTTTCGCCTCCACGCAGCAGCCTGCGGATGGCTTTTGTAAAGCCGTCCCGCCGGAGCATCACCGGCTGGAGGATCCAATTTCAATTTTCGGGCGAGTGGTTAAGGGGGAATAGAAGACCCGCAGATCGAGAGTCTGTGAGCCTTGGAGGTGCAAGTCCTCTCTCGCCCACCATTCACGGAGTCGAAGCCACAGCAGACCGGCACCCGGCTTTTACCCGGATATGGTGAGGTTGCAACTACCTCCGGCTCCACCAGCCTTCGCTCGACTTGTGAGAGCAAGGCTGCCGCGCCGTAGCAAAGCGTAGGCGGGCTCATTCCTCGCTGCGCTTCTCGAGCTACGGCTCGGCGGGCCAATTCATTGCCTCGTGGTGTAACAGCAGCATACCGGGTTTTGACCCCGACGGTCTTGGTGCGAATCCACGCGAGGCAACCAATTGTTAGCAAGTCGAGCTTCGACCGCCCGGTGGTGAAATAGCATCACGTCTGGCCTACACCCAGAAATCGAGGGGGCAGAACCTTCCCGGGCGACCATTTTCAATTGCCTCGTAGTGTAATCAGGAGCGCGCCGGTCTCTGAAACCGGAGGTCTGGGTGCGATTCCCGGCGGGGCAGCCACTCCGTTTCAATGAAGAACAAACACCTCACGCGCGGAGCAGTCACGGTGTGCGTGGCGGCCGTCCGCTAGGACTTTTATGAGCGACATATTGAACAAGACCATCGTGCTCGTGCTCAACCGCAACTGGCAGGCGATCAACATTCGCACGCCGCAGGACGCGTTTTGCCAGATGGCAACGAATGTTGCGACTGGCCTGGACATCGAAGGCGAAAACCATATCCGCCCGGTCACCTGGGAGGAATGGATCACACTGCCGATACGCGAAGGCGACCATGCGGTGCGCACAGCTCACAGGACGATCCGTGTGCCGACGGTCATTGTGGCGGTGAACTTTGCCAAGGTGCCGAAGAAGCGCCCGAAGCTCTGCGCGAAGACGATTCGCGAGCGCGACGGCAATCGCTGCCAATACACAGGCCAGATGCTGAAACCGGACGAGGGCAGCCTCGACCACGTCCTGCCCCGCTCGCGCGGTGGTGCGGACACGTGGGAAAACCTCGTCTGGTCGAGCAAGGCCGTGAATTCCCGCAAGGGCAACAGTCTGCCGCACGAAGCCGGTCTGAAGCTGCTGAGTGTCCCGCGCGCGCCGAAGGAACTGCCGGTGACGGCACTCATCCGTAACGCGCACGGCGTCGCCGAGTGGAAACTGTTCCTGAATGAATGAAACAACGGGAGAGCGGGCGTCAAAGCTCGCTCCCCGTCGAGTCATAGAATTTATAGAACGGAGTGTCGGTAGTTTGTTGCCATTATCGCTGCATGAATCTCAGCCTGAAGAAATGGCATCTTGCGCAAGCCCATCGCAACGACACCGTCGGAGATCTCGCGTGAAAACCCCATGTACTATTCCGCCGCAATCTGATTCAGTCGCCACCGCAGTTTCCGTCCTGATGCTCAACACGCAGGCATGACGCGGTTCTACCGCCGCAATGATTCAGTGGCAATAGTGAGGGCTGGCCCATTTGACTGATCCATTCATTTTGAACTGGCACGCCATGAGCGGGAAACACATGGAGTTTCTGAAAACTTGTCGCTCCAATCCTATTGAGGGACCTCTGTGCAATCTGAGCGCCGGTCTCCAGACCCGGCGCGAGTCGGGGGGAGTTACAGATTCGCGCCGGGTGGGAGACCTGCGCTCCGGTTCGTGGCAACAAGTCTGGACGCGGCAGTCACCGCGTCAGCGAACGCCGACCTTCTTCAACTCATCTTCCACGGCGCGCGGTATTCGCGCGTCATGAGTTTGCTGGCTTCGGGGTCGTCAATGATGACTTCGCGCTTCGCGTCCCAGCGGATTTTTCTGCCGACGAACATCGAGATCAATCCAAGATGACCGGGCACGGCGGAATTGTGCGCCGTTTCCACCGGCGTGATGGTTGGTTTGCGGGAACGGATGCAGTCGAGGAAATTGCGAGTGTGATTGGACGAGGTATAGACCTTCGCCTTGCGTTGGGCGTCGGGAAGCTGCTTCATCTTTTTCCACTCGTCATTGGACGCTTCAAATTTTTCCCGGCTGACATAAACCCAGCCTTCATCGCCAATCCATTTGGTGCCGGTTTGGATGTCGCCGTGGCCTCCAGCCATTGTCATCGTCACGCCTCCGGGGTATTTCAATTCCACGCGATATCTTGTACAGGTGTTCCAGACGGCGTCTTTGGGCGGGAATTCTCCGACGCCCTCGACTTCGTAAGGGCCGGTGCGGTCGAAATTCAAACCCCAGTGCGCGATGTCGAGGTGATGTCCTACCCAGTCAAGCAACTGCCCCCCCCCTGTGTTGTAATTCCAACGCCAGTTCTTGTGAATGCGCGCCTTGATATAGGGCTGCATGGCGGACGGTCCGATCCACATATCATAGTCCAGTTCCGGCGGCGGCTCGGTAGGCGTCATGAATTCCTTCGTATCCGCGAAATCCTTGTGACCGGACGACATGCCGACCTCGACACGGGTGACCCGGCCTATGAGTCCATTGCGGACGATCTCGACGGCTTTGCGGAAATTGGCCCTGGATCGCTGCCATGATCCGGTCTGCCAGATGACGTCATTATCCTGTACAGCGCGCACGATGCACTGTTGTTCGGCGATGGTTTTTGCGAGGGGTTTTTCTCCGTAAATGTCCAGCTTGCGTCGCGCCGCCTCAGTGGCGACGAGTTCG
>DAOLDN010000130.1:0-8653 GCA_035327385.1 Verrucomicrobiota bacterium
GAAGTAGCGCAGACTGGCAGTCTGCCGTGTCGCCGATTGGCAATCGGCGGGGCGGATTGCGGAGAGCAGGGGTTTGAAAAAGTGCCGGACCGCAAGCGGGCTGCCAGCCCGCGACACCGCAGACTGCCAGTCTGCGCTACAACTTGACCTGGCCCACACGCCAGCCCGCTTCGGAATTCGGGTTGAAGCGGCTTGGTCACCACCGCAAACGTTTGCTTCACCGGAAGCGAATATCGTCATCTACGGTCGAGAGCAAACGCCGCCTCCGGCGTTGCGGCTGTTCTTTCTGCGTGGCCGTGCAGTGGATGGTTCAACGGGGAGGTGTCGCTTCCGTGTCCGGCCTCAAGTAAGCGGCGAGCGGACACTCCGGCAGCGCGCGAATGCCCTCGGCGACGGTCGTGGCGCTGAGGGCTGCGCCCTCGGTGTTGGTGTGGGTGTGGTCGTCGGCAAACAACGCGGTGACTTCGTCGCGGGACAGTTGGTCATATTTCGCGGCGACCCGTTCGTTGAGGTCAATGAATCCCACTCCTTCGGCATTCGCCGCCTCGGATGCCCACAGCATGTAACTGTCCGCCGCGCGAACAATCTTGTCGTCCTTCCAGATTTTTCGGGGGACGAGTGACAGGACGATGGGCGTGGCACCCTTCGCCTTGGCGTCGGTGATGTAACGGCGCAAGTACCACCCGTAAGTGTGAACGACTTCAATCTGTCCGCTGGTCTGGTTGGTGATGGTGACGGTGTCTTCGCCCGAACCTTTGACGGAGGCTCGCGCTCTGCCGGAATCCATGGGTCCGCCGTCGTTGTGACCAAACTGGATGAGAACGAAGTCGCCGGGGCGCAGTTCATCCACAACCTTCTGCCAGAGGCCCTCGGTCAGGAACGTGCGGCTGCTGCGTCCGCCCAAGGCGCGATTGACGACCGTGATTCGGTTGGTGTCAAAGTGCGGCGACAGCACAGAGCCCCAACCCATCTGGCCTTTTGTTCCGTTGCGCACCGTGGAATCGCCAATGAGCCACAGCGTCGGCAGCCTGCGGTCCGCCGTTGTTTTTTCGGGTTGTTTGGGCGCTGTTTCCACCGGGCCGCCCAGGTCTTTATCCGCTGCCATTGCGCTTCCAGCGAACATCAACGCAACCGCCATCCAGAGGGTTTGACCAAGGGATTTCCATGCGTTGAAGGGCGCAACGCATGCGGTAGCGGATGCGGATCGAGTCTGTCCGTTTTTCATCTTTCATTCTCCGTTCATCACGGGATTTGCAGTTGATAAAACCGCATGGACCATTGCGGGTCCACGGGCAGCACGACGCTGAAGTTGCCGTTTGCGTCGAACTGATTGGTGAAAACGGGTGTCCATTGCGAGATTGGCAGTGCCGTGTTGGAGGACGCCAGAACGAGGTACTGCCAGCCGGGTGTGCCGCCCTGTCCGCTCATGGACAACTGGCCGTCGGAAATTTGCGCGCCATTGATGGCCGGTGGATTCGTGCTGATCACCCACAACGTACCATCCTGCGTCACCCGGCTTGTGCTCCAATCCAGACCTTCACCCAATCCGGGAAGGACAAAGCCGGCAAAATCGTTGCTGTAACCGGAAGCCTCGAACAACCGGAAGCTGTCCCCGGCCTGCAACAATTCGGCGGGATCGAGTTGCACGACGTTCAGCGTTCCGTTGAAGGCGACGTCTCCGGTCACGCGCGCCACGTCGTTGGTCAGCGGCAATTTGCTGATTTTGAACAGCGCCGTGGCACCGGGATTGAACGTCAGGTTCTGGTTGAACGTCAGTGTTCCGACGGACGTTCCGGGCGCGAGAGTGCCGTTGACGGTGACGTCGGAGCCAATGATGCCGCTGCCACCCAATGTTCCGTTGAGGTTGACGGTGACTGCTCCAGATGCGCCTGAGTGGTCGCCGTTGACGAGCAATTTGCCGCTGTTGATTGTGGTCGGTCCGCCGTAAGTGTTCGTGCCGGTGAGCGTGAGTGTTCCAGTGCCCACTTTGCTGATGGCGGTGGTGTCGTTGCCGTTGATGATGCGACCGTTGAAGGTGGTGCTGGCGTTGTTGCCGCCGATGGCGTAGGTGCTGCCCGAACCGCCCGTGCCGGAGGAACGCCCGGACAACGTCGTTCCGCCGCCGCCGGAAAGGCCGCCGAGAAAAACGGTGATGCTGCCGTTGCGATTGACGAGCTTGTTTGTGTTGCTGCCGAGGTTGAACAAGGTGTTGGAGCTGCCGAATACGACGTTGCCGTTGCCGCTGTTGATGCGGAACGTGCCGCCGCCACTGCCGAGGGAAACGGTGCCGTGAAAGTTGTCCATGTTGCCATTCACGGAAAAGGTGCCTGTGCCGTTGACGACGACGTTGAGCGTGGTGTTGGTGCCGGACCACGGTCCGCTGACGATGTTGTTGTTGCCGCCGGCGGAGTTCAGCGTGCTGTTGGCCAGAATATGCAGCGGATTGGAATAATTCTGCTGGCTGCCGACCGCGAACGTGACGGTGCCGCCGTTGAAGCGAATGGGGCCGCCGCCGGCCGCCGCGATATTTTGCAACGTGAATGTGCCCGCGCTGGCAGTGACGCCGCCCGTGAAGGAATTCGCCGTGCTGACGAACAGCGTGCCGGAGCCGGATTTGACAAGCCCCATCGAACCCGCCAACGAACCGCTGCCGCCAAACGTGTAATTTTTGCTCGCGTTGACCGTCACCGAGCCGGGTTGCAACGTCTCGGAGAGATTGATGGGAATATTGTTCGACCCGGACTGGTCGAACGTCACAAACGAGCCGTCCGCGTAGAGCGTCGGACTGCCGTTGGCGGTCCAGTTTGCGGTGGCGGCGATGTCCCAGGCATTGCCGCTGCCGTCGCCGCGCCAAGTCAATTCCGCGGGCGTCTCTGACGTCGTCGCCTGCGCCACGTTTGAGTAATCGGAAAAACCGGCCAGATTCGTTCCTCGAACGCGGTAGTAATACGTCGTGTTGCCCACCAGTCCGATGTCCTGATAAGCGGTCGTATCGGTCGGCAACGAGGCGATCTGCGTGAAGCCAACGCCATCCGTGGAGCGTTCCACGAGAAATGCCGCTTCGTTCGTGGAGTTGTCGGTCCACGCCACGTTGATTTGAAACGCGTTGGCCGCGCCGGCTGCCAGTCCGACCGGAGCCGGCGGCGGAGCATCAGGAACGATTGCGACCAGCCCGATCATTCCCGGCGCGTTGGTCAACGCCACGGGCTGGATGAAGCCGCCACTCAACGTCAGGTTGGCGAGATTTCCCGTGAGACTGCCGGAGTAGGTGATGAGCGGATAAACGCCGCCGCCCAGAAATCCATTCAACTGCCGAACCACAATGGTGTTCGTCCCCGTCAGGATCAGGTCGCCGTGGATGACAACGCGGTCGCTGGCGTCGTTGATGCCGGATGGATCGTTTGAGAGGTCGAACTGGCAACGCGCGCCGCGCAACGCGACGGCGTTGCTGACGGTCAGCGTTCCCGGAACATTCGTGTCCGCGCCCACGGTCAACACGCAGCCGGCCTGCACGGTCAATCCCGCACCCAGGACACCCGCGCCGCCAAATTCCGACGGCCCTTCGGGAGTGCCGCGGCGTTCGACGATCACGGGGCTGCCGCCGAGTGTCCCATTCACGAACAACGCTCCGCCGCGAACGAATGTGTTGCCGGTGTGATGATTTGTGTTGTCGAGCGTCAGCCGGGCCGTGCCGGCCTTGATCAGTTGCATGACGCCGTTGAGCGAACCGCCGCCCGCGAACGTGAAATCTTTCGCGGCATGGACGTTGACCCGGGACGGCGACAAAGTTCCCTCAAGCGCGACGGCTGTGTTGTTCGACCCTGTGGAATCGAACAGCACCGAACGTCCGTCGGCGAACAACGCGGGCGGATTGGACGCGGTCCAGACACCGTTGGTGCGCCAGTTGGCGGTGAGATTCGCGTCCCAGACGTTCGCGCCGCCTCCGCGCCAGACCTGTTCCTCGTTGGAGGCTGGCGACACCGGGGGCGGATACATGCCCGGCCCGATGTAGAAGCCCGGATGCGGCGGCTGATTGTAGGCCACGTTCTGCCACGCGATGGCCACGCGGTATTGCGGGTCGTGCATCAACGTGTAAAAGCGGTTCGTCGCCACGGTCGTCGTCGTGTAGATGCGCAGTTCGGTGTTACCGCTGTTGCGCCAGATGACTTCCTCGCGCCAGTCGCCAAAAAGGTCGGCGCTCAACGCGGGTGTGGATTTCGTACCGTTGTTGGAAGAAATGCCGCCGGGCGAAAGCAGCGAAGTGACGCTGCCGTTGGCGGGGTTGTAACGGGAAATGGTCGTGCCATCGAGAATTTCCCGCGTCAGCGCCTCGTTCCAGTAAATGGCAAAGTTCATCTGGCCGGGCCGGTTGAACGGAAGTTGTACTCCGGTGGCGTTCATCAATCCGCCGCGCGAACCCCACATCTCGTAGCCCCGATAATTCGGATCAATGTCAATCGCCACGCCGCGTCCGATGTCGGTGTTCTGGCCGTCCACGCAAAAAATGGATTCGCCCGTTTTCGCGTCGTGAAAATCCAGACCGCACAGGCCATAGACCGAAGGGGATTCGTGGATCATCCACACTTCCAGACCGGGCCGGTCCGGGTCCATGTCCGAGAGATGAAGCGCGTCGCCATGACCGAGCCCCGTGTTGTAGAGACCCGTGCCGTCGTCGTCAATCGTGCAGGCGCCATAAACAATCTCGTCCTTGCCGTCGCCGTCCACGTCGCCCACGGTCAGGCTGTGAGCGCCCTGGCCTTTGTAATCCGACCACGGCCCGCCGGAATGACCCGTGTCAAAGAGCCATCGCTGTGTAAGTTTTCCGTCGCGCCAATCCCACGCGCACAACGCCGTTCGCGTGTAATAGCCGCGGCACATCACCACGCTGGGACGGACACCGTCCAGATACGCGACGGCGGCCAGAAAGCGGTCAACGCGATTGCCGTAATTGTCGCCCCAGTTCGACACCGTTCCGCGACCGGGAACATAATTGGTGGTGGCCAGCGCGGCACCGGTGAGACCGTCGAAGATGGTAAAGTATTCCGGTCCGCTGAGAATGTAGCCGGCGGAATTGGTGTAGGTGGTGTAGCCGGCGTTGCCGTCCACGTAATTGCCGAGGCCGTCCTTCGTTCCCGGCGCGGTCTTGCACGCGATCTCAGCGCGCCCGTCGCCATCGAGGTCATACACCATGAACTGCGTGTAATGCGCCCCGGCCCGGATGTTCGGTCCCAGATCAATCCGCCACAGCAACGTGCCGTCCAGTTTGTAGCCGTCCAGAAAAACGTTCCCCGTAAAGCCGCTCTGGGAATTGTCCTTGGAATTGGTCGGATCCCATTTGAGAACGATCTCGTATTCGCCGTCGCCGTCGAGGTCGCCCGCGCTGCAATCGTTGACGTTGTAGGTGAAGGGAACGCCGTCGGCGGTGACGCCGCCCGCGGGCGTCTGCAACGGCAGCGAACGATACTGTTGAGTGGGCGATCCGCCGGGCAGCGTGAACGCACTGAACGCCTGCGTGACACCCGCCAGCACCGGCTGCACCAGCCAGGTGTGGGTGGACGCCTGCGCCGCGCCCGTGTCCGAGACATTGCAACTGTTCGCCAGACCCGACGCGATGAGATTGGTCGCGCCACCTGTGACGCGATACACGTTGAACCGCGTGTCGTCCGGGTCCGTTCCCAACAGACGCCAGCCGAGATAGACGGACGAACCTCCCGTTCGCACGGCCACGACGCCACGGCCCAGGTTTTCCATCTGGCGCGCGATGGAAGAATGGATTCCGACGAGAACAAGGCCCGCCACAACGATGAATTTCACGTACTTCATTGATACGACTTGAACGGGCCTTGTCACCGGCTGGCCGGTCGGCACGAATTGGTGTCGGCACAAACTAGCATTTTTCGGATGGATTGGAATCGCCCAAACTGGGGACATGCCCCCTGCGGTCAGCGGTTCTCACACACGGAGGATCTTCGATTGCGCCACCAAACAAATCCCGCAACGCACGCCATCGCAACGGGCAGCGGCCACCAACGGACTTTGCGGGATGACGGATGAGTTTCCGGCGTTCCAGTCTGACGGTCTTGTGTCACCATTGCTGCCGTTGGCAGTGGATCCAGCGCGGTCGCCGCGTTCGTCGCGGGATTGAAAACGGCGACCAGCGGCGCAAATTGGACCTCGTTCGCATCCGCGTACAACACCGATTGTCCGAGCATGCGTTTGTTGACCATGTCCAGCGCCGTCAGGGACACGCCATGACGTTCCACCGACGACAGTCTTGCGAGACCGGCAGCCTCAAACCGCAGCGTCCTGCCCGCCGCCGGTGGATGCGCCACCGCGAAATGCACTCGATTCTCGTTGGTGAGAATCACCTCGGATCGCAGCGTTGGCAGCAGACTGCCGTCCGCGTACACCCGCAGAAAATCTTCCGCGGCCATTTTCAGGGCGGGTTGCGCCGCATTGAAGACCGCGTTCAAGTCCGTTTCCCGTGGCGCAACACGTTCCGCTCCCGTCAGCAGACGCGCAGTCGCCCACTCCAGTTCCAGTTTCACCTCCAGCCGGTCCTCGCGCGAAAAGGCCGTGGCGGTGATTTCCAGTGGATCGCTCGCTTGAGCCGCAGCCATCGTCAGCAGGACGACCATGAGTATGAGCGGCCCGCAGAATGATCGCGGCCGGCGGCGAGCAACACACGCGAAGTCCCGACTCAATCCCGGAGCGGCACGCGACAATCCCATCAACGTAAAGAGATGGGCGGGGTTGCCACTGTGTTGGTATCGGAGGCGGAATCGTCCATGCCGAGCTTGAACGGATCGTCCTTGCTGTTCGCACCGTTTGCGTAGGCCGAGGGTGTTCCGATGCCGGCCCGTTGAATGACCGCCGGCGGATTGACGCGCTCGGAGTTGCGCACCTGTACCGCGTCGCCATCCACGGTGCGCAACACGACGTTTTCAAACACCCAGTCCGTCGCGTTGTTGATGCGTCCCGCACGCCGGGCCTCGATGTCCACGTTGACGAGGCGCACGTCGTGGATCGGTTTTTCGGGATAAGCGTTGACGTGCATCGCCTGGACCGCGCTGCGGGCGGTGAGGTTGGAGATGGTGATGTTGCGGAATTCGGGAATACCCAGTTCCGGCGGCTCGACGCGGCGCGTCAACACCGACCAGTGCAAGGGCATGCTTTCGCGGGAAACATCGTCGGGCAACGTGGGATAACTGTAGCTCGGATACCAGTTCAACTCGAAATGGATGGGGTTGGCGACGCCCTCCAGTTCGAGGTCCTGGATGTGGATGTTCTCCACTATGCCGCCGCGAACGCGCGCGGACTTGAACCGGATGCCGTTGCTGGTGCCGTAGGCCTTGATGCCCTGCACGGTCACGTTGCGGATGCCGCCGGAGGTTTCGCTGCCCAACGTCAACATGCCGTGGCCGGAGCGGGTGACGCAGTTGCGGATGGTCACGTTTTCCGTGGGGCGATTGACGCGCAACCCGTCGGCGTCGCGTCCGGCCTTGAGGCAGATGTTGTCGTCGTTGCAGTCTATGTCGCAGTTCTCCACAAGGATGTTCCGGGAGGAATCTATGTCTATGCCGTCGGAGCTGGGGCCGAAGCCTCCGATGTTGGCGCGGATGGTCACTCCGTTGATGGTGATGTTTTCGCTGTAGGTCAGGGTCAGGCTCCAGAAGCCGGAACGGTTGATGGTGATGTCGCGCACCTCGACGTTGGTGCAGGCATAGAGGGCGACGGCGCGGACGCGTTTGCAGTCGTAGTCCACGGCCCAGCGCAGGCCGCGTTTTTGGTAATCGGCAAGCATGCCGCTCTTGCCGTCCTTGCCCCAAAACTTGTGCCACCAGTAGTCGCCGTTGCCGTCAATGATTCCCTTGCCGGTCAGCTTCACGTTGGTCTGGCCATAGACGTTGAGCAGCGCGGAGGGCCAGACCATTTCGATGCCGGCCACGCGCGTGGGCTTTTCGGGATAGTGGCTGTCGTCCTGAATCGCGCGGAGCACGACGCCTTCGTCCACGCGGAATTCCACTCCGGATTTGACGAACAGCGCGCCGGAAAGGAATTCGCCTTTTGGAAATGTGACCACGCCGCCCGTCCCGGCGGCGGCATCAATGGCTTTCTGGATGGCAACGGTGTTGAGTGTGACGCCGTCACCCTTCGCGCCGTAATCGCCTACGTTGAATTCGGCGGAGTGAACGGCGGCTGTACACCACAGAAAAGCGGACATCGCCACCCATTTGAGTTCCGTTTGCAGTGAATACATCGCCATTTTCAATGTTCGTGCTTCGATTCTGGCGGAAATCTGGCGGGAGCGCCAACCCTCATCAGCGCTCCCGCCGTTCCCATCCTTACGCACCCAACCAGTTGGGAAACAGCAAGCCGTTGTTCCATTTCATTTGCCACGCAATCGGGTGGCGCACAGGAGCTTCGTACGACCATGTTGAACGAATGGTTTTTTTGATGGATAAAACGGTATCAGACGCGGCTTTGAGAAATGAATCACCAGAAAGGGTGATTCCAGGTCACCAGCGGCGGGGACTCTGGATTGCGGGAAAGGCCGGGATTCCGGGGAACCTCCCATCTTCAAACTCCAAGCACCAGAGAAATTCCAACATCCACACCTCAAACTCCAATCCCCCCTTCTATGTCCGGCCTT
>DAOLDN010000131.1:0-8586 GCA_035327385.1 Verrucomicrobiota bacterium
GCTCCCAGTCAACAGGCGCGTCTCTACGGCGCGGCGCGGGCGCTGGACTGGATGGAGGCAACCGGCCGGCGGTTTACATACACCATTCATCAACGCGGAGGCGCTTCATGATCATCATCCACCTCCGCAGCGGCTCTGTCCGCAACCAATTGGAAGCGCTCACCGACAAGGTGGAACATCCGCGCCAGGTGCTCGCCGCCGGACAGATCGCCGGCAGGCGTTCGTTGCAACGGCACTTCACTGAGAAGGACAGGGCCGGAAACAAACTCGGCGGCCGGCGCACGCATTTCTGGGGCGATGTGCGCGAGAGCACGCAACTTGGTGAACTCACCGACCGCAGCGCCGATATTGACATCGGTGACCGCCGTTTTCCACAACGGCTTTACGGCGGAACCATCAAGGCGAAGACGCCGTGGCCGTTCAGTGGATTTTTATTGCTCACAATTCCCGTACATCCCGCCGCGCGCGGACGGCGCGCCAGCGTGGCAAAACGCGAGATGGGAGTCAAACTCACCTTCGTAGGCAACGCCGGCGGCGGAATTCTCGCCCACTTCCCAAAACACGCAGGCACACTCTCGGCCGGGGAATCCGAAGGCATCACCTACTACGTGTGCGTGCCGAGCGTGGATCAGACTGCCGACCCCACCGCGCTGCCGGACCGCGAACAATGGGAGAGGGAAATCGTCGAGGCCGCGCAGGACGAACTCACCTCACAGGCCAAGGCCGTGCAGCAACAACCCGGAGAATCCACACCATGAATTCCAACGACCAACTCATCCAGTGCAAAGCCTTCTCATCGGAGATCCCCGTCTCCGGAGACACGCCGCCGGATGACATCCAGTTCATGCCGCCCGGCCGGCATTACATCGAGACGGACAGCGGGTTCAAGGGTCATGTGCAGGTCAACGCCCGCGCCGCGGAGATGCTGGACCGGCTCTTGCAGGAACGCCGCAACGCCGCCGCAACCGCGGGCGAGGACTATCCCTTCTTCGATTTCAACCACGACGACGGCGAAGCCTCCGGCCGGCCGGTGAAGATCTATTGGGGAGGCGATGACAGAAAGACCGGCGGCATCCGCGCCAGGGCGCAATGGTCAGAGAACGGCGTGAAGGCGCTCACCGGAAAACCTGTGCCGGCGTTTCGAAGATTTTCTCCCTCGTTCTATACGAACGCGGCGGGGGAGGTGACGGGAGCGCCCATCAACATGGGCGGCCTCGTCAACAAGGCTGCGTTCAAAACCATAACCCCAATCGTCGCCGGCGGCCCCGGTGACACCAGAAACCAAAAACGTATGGATGCAGATACGACGAAGCTGGCGGCCGATCTGGCCGCCGCAAACGCAAGGATCACGGAGCTGACAAAACAGCTTTCCGACAAAGAGAGCACCGCGGCCGTCCAGGCCAAGGACTCCGAGATCAAAACGCTCAAGGACAAGATCGTTGACCTTGAGAAGGAACGCACGGAAGCCATCAAGGTGGAGGCCAAGGCCGCAGTGGCGGACGCAGCCGCCGCCGGCAAGCTGCCGCCGCAGGACAAGGAAACACTCGCTCATTACGAGTCGCTCTACATCGCCAACCCGACCGCCACCAAAGCGGTCCTCGCCAAGCTCACTCCCAATCCGGCGCTCGCCACCGTGACGGGCGCGGCCACCGGAGCCGCCGGCAGCGCCTCCGCCACCACCGGCGAACATGAATTCGTCGTCAAAGCCAAGGCGTTTGGCGAGCAGCACAAGATCGCGGACGAACTGGACGCGCAGGCGAAATTCGCAGGCACCAAGGACGGCCGGGAACTTTACGAGAAATATCGCGCGCAGTGGAAGCCCGAGACAGCGAAGAGCTGACCTCCAACAACAGCATCAAACACCAAATCATCAAACATTATGGGATACGAAACCTACACAGACTCGCCCTACCGGGCGTTCAAGGCCGCCGTCGCCGCGGACCTCATCGGCAAGGAAGGCTACGCTGTTGAACAGGTGGCCGGCGCTGAAACCATCCAACTCTATACGAGCGGCGTCTGCATCGGCTTCCTCAAGGAACGCCTCGAAGGCAGTGATCACTGGAACGTGGCGCTCATCGGCAAGGGCGGCACAGTCAAGGTTGTCGCCGGCGGCGCCATAGCCTCGCCCGGATTCGTCAAGCCGCAGAGCGGCGGCAAGGTCATCGCGGCGGCCGCCGCGCTCGCTTGTGGGATCAAAATATCCCCGGTGGCCAACTCGGCGGACGGCGACGTGATTGAAATCATCAGTGGCTACGTCACAGCGCCGTAACCACCAGCAACCCACAACCAAAAAATAACGACATCCAAAAACAATTATGAAATCCTCAGCCACAGCAAATCCGGTACTGACCGGTCACGCGGAGAAATTCATGCGCGCGCCCGGCGGCTTCGTCGGCGCTCGCATCTTCCCCGCGTTCTCCAGCGCGGCTCAAAGCTCCGACTATTACGTGTTCGACGCCGAGAATCATCTGGGCGTCCCCACGGGAATCCGTCACGCGCCAGGGTCGGGCTTCAAGCGCATCCTGCCCAAGGCCAGTGATGACAACTTCGCCTGCCGCGACTACGGCATTGAAGTGCCCGTGCCGGACACGCAACGCGCAAAATACCGCAACCAGATTGACCTCGATCTGTCGGCGGCCCGCCGTTTGACGGACATCATCAAGATCAACCACGAGATCCGCGTGGTGAACCTCATCACCTCCAGCGTCCCCAGCGCAGCCATCCAGACAAAATGGAACACGGCCAACAGCAATCCAATTGCTGACGTGGACGCCGCCAGGGAGGAGATACGCAAGGGCATCGGCGTGCTGCCGAACACGGGCGTCATCAGCCGGCCCATGCTCAACACGTTGAAGGTCCACTCCAAACTGCAGGAGGTGTTCAAATACACCACGCCTGGCGTGCTGGACGAGCAGAAGCTGGCGAACTACTTCGGCTTGCGCGAAATCCTCGTGGCGGACCAGGTCATCGCCTCCAATCAGGAAGGCCAGGCAGTCACCGCCGCTGATATCTGGAGCAGCAACTTCCTGCTCGCACACACCAACCCAGGCAGCGACCTCATGCAGCTCAACCTCGGCCGCACCTTCTACTGGGACGAGTTCGGCTCTGTTGGCGCGGATGGTGTGCCCATCCAGGTGCAGACCTACCGCGACGAACCGGTGGAATCCGACGTGCATCGCGCGCGTCATTTCACAGACGAGAAGATCGTCTGCTCCGCGGCGGGCTACCTGTTGACCGGTTGCCTGTAACCAATAACCAACGGGGGCGCGGCGCAGTCCGCCGCGCTCCCAACAACAACAAAACGACAACTCCAAAACTGATATGAACTTCAAACGCAAATACCGGGGAGTATTCTCCCTCGCAGTGCTGTTGCACACCATGGCGATTCTCTGCCTCCTCGCGGTGCTCGCCATTCCTCAACAGGCGAAGGCCATCGAGCTATGGCAGCAAACGCAGATCATCAGCGCCACGAACCTGCCGGCAACGATGCCCGCCGCGTGGATCACAAACTGCGCAAGCTACCTGCCGGTCACTCAGGGCCAGGGAGCCGCGGTCTATTGGCGATTCAACACCACTGCCGGAAACTCCAATGCCGTGCTTTATCTATATCCAAGCGCGGATGGAACGAACTACGCGACGAGTGTTCCGTGGACTCTGACGCGGCCGGTGACGGCCGCCACGGACGTTCACGCCGTCACCAACTTCACCGCTGATCAACTCGCGGGCATCCGCTCGTTCAAGATCAGCCTCAGTTGGGCTGGCGACACGGGCACGTTCACCAACAAGAGTCTCCTTTGGGGACGCCCACACGACCAATGAAAATCAAAATCACAAAAGCAATCATCTCGGCCGGCAAGGTGCTCAAAAAAGATTCCATCCACGACCTGGACGAATCCGTTGCCGGACCGCTGGTCAAATCGGGCCACGCCCAAACCGTGACCGAACCCAATGTCGTCGAGCCGAAACAGCCGGAAGCGCCATCGGCCCCCACGGTGAAGGAAGCGAAATAAAAATAAACCGCACCCGGCAAAGCGTTGGCGGCTTCGTGCCGCCAACGCGGCCGGAAACGAACCCAATGACCGGAAAAATAAAATGGTTCGATGACGCAAAGGGCTTTGGCTTCATCACGCCGGACGACGGCGGTGACGAACCGTTTGTGCATCACAAGGAAATCGTGATGAAGGGCCGTCGCACGTTGGAGACCGGCCAGGCTGTGGAATTTCGAGTCGAACGCTCCGACAAGGGACTCAAGGCGGTCCACGTCGTGCCGCTCACTCCCAAACCATCAACTCCCAACGCGCGTTGACCACCAGCATCACGATCAACGACCTATTGACGCGTCTCTCCCAGGACGAACTGGATGAGCTGACCGCCACGGCCATCCAGGACGGCCAGGCCGATCCCGTCGCCACGGCGATCGCCGGCGCCCTGGGGGAGATCAAACTGCACCTCGATCCCGATGCGCTCGAGGCGTCCTCGGAAGAAATGCTATACCGCCTGTGGCTCTCGCTCGCGGTGCCGCTGCTTTATCCGCGCCGCGCTGTCGTCCCGGAAAAACATTTGAAGGAACAGACATGGGCGCGCGAGTTCCTGGCCAAAGCGTTGAAGGGAGAAATCCCGTCCCTGCAATCCGCCGGCGACGGCGAGGCGGCTTACGGCAGTGAAAAAAAATTCAATCCTCGCAACCGATGACACCCCATCACTCCATCACTCCATCACTCATCCTGGGCGTCTTGATTTCAGCCTTCAGCCTTCAGCCTTCAGCCTTCGCGGCCACCGTCACCGGTCAGGTTTATTCCGTCACCGGCCAGGGCATGGCCACCGCCGTCCGGTTCGTTCCGCAATCCACTCCGTATGCGGATTCGCAGACCATCATCGGCGGTACCGTGGTGAGGACGGCGGACACCAACGGCGCGTTCTCCACCCAGCTCCGCGCCGGGCGTTACCAGGTGCAGTTCCCGGCCGTGGGCGCAGTCATGCACATCCTCGTGCCCAACGACAGCCACACCTACAATGTCAACGATCTCTCCGTGGACATCCCTTCCACGTTCGGTTACATCAGCTCGCGCATCGCCGCCGGCAGCGGCATCACCATTGGCACCAACCTGCCGGGCACGGTTAATGAAGTGCTCGTCATTTCTGCGGACAGTTCCACAGATCCGGAGCAGGTCGCCGCCATTGCGGCCGCCGTCGCCAGCACAAACACAACAGAGATCACCATCGGCGGCATCGCCACGGGAACGGCCAGCGGCAGCAACAGCGTCAACATCACGCTCGAAACCAACTCCAACTTTCACGCCGCGATCGCGGAGATCGTCAACTCGTTCGGCCTGGCCAGCTCCACGTATTTCGAGCGCAACGGAGGTCTGGCCACCACAGGCGTCAAGTATGAAAACGGAGTGTCCGGGCTTGGGCTTCTCGACGGGTTCGGATTTTTGATGCGCGATTACGCCGGGTTACAACGCATCGTGATGACGAAGGATGTCACTCTATTCCGTGACACCAACAACGTGACTTTCTTGCAGGGTTCGGTTGCCGAAGGCTTCAGCGCCGCCGGCCAGTGGACGTTCCCGAATGGAACCGCCGGCACTTTCACGGGTGACATGTTTTTGAACGCGGGCACTGTAGGAGAAGGGTCCTACCTTGCCGGTGTTAAAAACAACGACCAGGTGGCGCGCGCAGACCAATATACGTTTGATGCCCTTGGGCGTCTTTTGGGAGACGCCAGCCAGCTCACCGGGGTGATGTCCCAGTCCGCTGTTTCAAACCTCGTTGGAGGAGGAACACTGTCATACGCGGGCGACGGCGCCGGGCTGACGGGCGTGCCGCCGCCAACAAACGCGATCACGGCGCTTGCCAGTAATGTGGTATCTGCCTCGCGACAACTTCAGTTGAGCTACACACCGGACGGCAGCGCGACGAACCTCACGCTTCAAACAACGAACACCTGGTCGGGCCTGTGGATGCCCACGTTGGGAAGCGTTGGCTTCCTTCATGCCGGTAAAGACGTGTTGCGAATTGACCAAGTTGGGATCAAGTCCTACGGCACGGACAAGAGCAAGTCACGCTGGTATGAGGTCACGAATTGGAACGCCGGATTCGGCATGGACGCGAGTATCAACTTGTCCAAGGACAAGGGCTTTCAAGTCCAAGCCGTCAACGGCGTGACGTGGGCGGCGTTGTCTGACAGAAAGCTCGCAGTGAATGGCGTTTTGGCAGACGGACAGGGCGCAGGTCATGGACAGATGCTCATCTACTCGAACTGGACCGAGGTTCAGAAGCTTCAACCGCCAAACGGTGGAGCGGCATTGAGGTTCGCATACAGCTCCTCCTTGGATGGCACCAATCTCTGGATTTCAGAAATCATGCGCGCCGCCGGGAACGGGACGCAGGGTGCTGTCTATCTCTATTACTTAAGCAACAACGTCAAGTTTCACGGCCCGGTTCAAACGATTATCGCACCTGACGACCACGACCATATCGTTCCAAACGCAACCGAGGAATACGGCCACACAATGCGGGTGAGCGGCACCAACGCAGCAATCGGTGTTCTTTACGGGAACACATTCACCGATCCTCATATCAATTACGGGTCCGGCTACGTTGGCACGTACTGGCTGTCCAATGGTTGGTGGCACACAAGGCAATTCTTGTTCAACGTCGGAGCACGAACCAATTCCCTGTTTGGCTATGCTCTGGACATGGATGAAACAGGGACAAATCTCTGGATTCAGGCAGTGGATGACAACGCGCTCGAATACGGAAAACTTGTGTGGTTCCAGCTGCATGCAGAGACGTGGACAAACATCAATCGGCTGACGGTCAACTCACAGTCCGACGCCTTCGGGAAACACGTCTCCGCCTACAAAGGCCGAATGATAATTGGTGCTCCAACCTCATTTTCTTCCTTCACTGGCAAGGTTCATTTTGCAACATACGAAGGAACAAACTGGACTTGGAGGGGTAGTCATGCTCCTACCGACGTTGACCCCGGAACCGAAATTCAGATTCGATACGGTTGGAACGGTGGGTTGGAGCAGCGTGGTGACATTGCCATTGTCGGCATACCTTGGGTGGACTCGGCTGGGCGGAAATCTTCGATTAACAATGGCACGAACGGCATGGGCAAGGTTCATGTGTTCAAGTGGACGGATACGAACGTGGCCCTTGTTGATGTCTTGGCTCCTTCAACCCGTCAGTTTGGCGACTTGTTTGGTATGCAGGCTTATACGGACGGAACCAACATCTGGGCCGTGAGTGCTGGAGCTTATCGCGCCACGCCAACTCCGACGAACTTCATGCGTATTTATTGGTATGCGCCGCCTCCGTCTGAAAGAGTCAAATTCAAACTCTTAGTGAAAGATGCTTGGACTTTAACTGGGGGTACAACTGTCGCGCCGCTTTCGGGTAGTACGCAACCGGCGTTGGGTAATGCTGCCGCTTCAACGCAACGATGGAAGTCTTCTTATTCGTTTCATGGTGTGTGGGGGTTTTGGCCTGCGGGAAGCGCTGGTGATTCCCATAGTTTTAATTGGATGGTTCCTTCTTACGGGAAGCGCAACTGGCAAATCTGGCCATCCATGCTGGCAACAAATGGATTCACGAATGTGTTCGCGTTCTCTGTTACAACGTTGTCCACGAACGGCGACAGCGTGATGCTGCTTACGCCGTCCGGAGGACAGGCGTTTCGTTATCAGACGTTCCAAGCAACGAACTTCATAAAAACTAACATCAGTCTCACTCGTATTTCAACAAACGGAGGTTCTTTGGTGGCAGGCTCTGGTTTTTTAAGTGATCCGGGCGAGTATGTTTTCGTGAGGCTCAAGCCGGAGGCTGGAACCGCAACGAACATTTGGGTGTTTCCCGAGATGGAACTGGAGGGCTGGTAATGATCCCCGCACGCACAGCGTTGATTGAACTTGAGGCGGCGGTCGCCGCGCTCAAGTTCTCCGAGGACGCCGGCCCGGCGTTCGCGGGCAAGCCCGTGTTCGAGCGTGTGCACATCTTCGATCTGCGCGACCTGGTCAAGGCGCTGGAGGAATTGTTCACGCTGGCGAACCGTGTTGCCTTTCTTGCGCTGGACCGCATTGATTATTCCACGGCCGGCGGCAGCGGGCGCACTTCCATTTCCGGCGAAATCAACTGCGTGGTGCTCTTCAGCGACCGCCGCTACAGCGATCGCATCAAGGCCATGATGGGAGATGCGACCACACCCGGCGCATTGCGAATCCAGGACGAACTGGCCCTGCACCTGCCACGCGAGCTGGCCTGTGGCGCCACACTGCTGCCGGGCACGGCCAGACCCATCGGGCTGGAAAACGAACAACGCGCGGACCTCACCGGCCGCATCCTCTTTGCCTTTGACCTTTCCGTGGCCACGGGCCGCGACGACGCCACGCTGTCGCGCCGCGCCAGACTGAACCGCTAAAAATCCAAACCATCAACCAAAAGACATCATGACACCGAACCGTAATCCGAACGCGATCCACATCGGCACGTGCGAACTCTCGCTGTGCCTCGGCGCACTCACGCGCGCCCAGACCCGCCCGCCCGCCCGCTTCCGCGACATCGGCAACGTGGACGGTT
>DAOLDN010000132.1:0-8561 GCA_035327385.1 Verrucomicrobiota bacterium
CCAGCACCATGAACGGTCCGGTGGGAAGGTTCGGTCCCAGGAACGAAAAGAAAGCGCCGCCCGCGCCGGCAACCATTCCGAACAACGCGGCCAGCAGCAGCATGCGGTTCATGCGGTCAGTGAGCAGATACGCGGCGGCGGCGGGTGTGATCAGCATGGCGGAAACGAGCACCACACCCACGGCTTGCAGCGAGATTACCACGGCGAACGCCAGCAATAGCATCAGTCCGTAATGGACCACTTTGACAGGCAGTCCTGACGCGCGCGCAAAACCTTCGTCGAAACTGGTCACAAGAAACTCTTTGTAGAAAAGGACGACCGCGAGAACGGCCAGCCCCGCGATGACGGCCATCAACTTGATGTCATCAGCGCCCATCGCCGCCGCCTGGCCGAAAAGAAACTTATCCAGTCCGCTCTTGTTGCCCGTCGGCAGACGTTGAATCATCGTGACCAGACAGATTCCGACCGCGAAGAAACTGGCCAGCACCATCCCCAGGGCGGTGTCTTCCTTCAGTCGCGTGGTGTGCTGGATGAGGTTCACCACGACAGCACCCGCAAGGCCCGCAAGCGTCGCTCCGATGAAAATGGCGACGGGATTCTTTGTCGTGTGCCAGAGGAATCCCAGCGCAACCCCTGGCAGAACGGCGTGAGAAAGCGCGTCGCCAACGAGCGCCATTTTCCGCACCACAATGAAACTGCCCAGCAATCCGCACGTGACGCCGAGCAGAACAGAACCGATCAGCGCATAACGGACGGTGGCGTCTTGAAACGAAAAGAATCGCAACGCCTGTTCGCTGAGGGTGACTTCGCTGATGTCGCCAATGCGCGCGGCGCAGGCCGGATTCGCCGCGATGACCGCCGTAACCAACAGCAAGAGCAGCGATTTGATGTTCGCACTCATGCCGTTCACGGTTCCACTTCCCGTTGTTTCAAGTTGTGCGCGACCTCGGACAGGATTGTGAGGCGTCCGCCGTAGGTTTTTTGCAGGAGTTCTTGTGTGAAAACCTTGTCCGTGTCACCGAACGCCACCACGCGCATGTTCAGCAACAGGAGCATGTCGAAGTAATCGCGCGCGGTGGGCAGATCGTGGTGAACGACCAGAATTGTTTTGCCCTTGTCTCGCAGTTCGTGAAGCAGAGTGACGATGGCGCTTTCCGTGGCGGCGTCCACTCCCGAAAACGGTTCGTCCATGAAATACAGGTCGCTTTCCTGCGCCAGCGCGCGCGCGAGGAACACGCGCTGTTGTTGGCCGCCGCTGAGATTGGAAATCTGGCGGTTGGCGTAGGGAAGCATCTTCACTTTGTCGAGACAGTCACGGGCGATGTCACGGTCGCGTTTGCGCGGACGCCGCAACCATCCCAGATGTCCGTAACGGCCCATGAGGACCACGTCCATGACGTTGACGGGGAAATCCCAATCCACGGATTCGCGCTGGGGAACGTAACCGACGCGAGGCAGGTTTTTTCGGACCGGCTCGCCGAAGACCTTCACCCAGCCGCTGGACAATGGCAGCATGCCCATGGCGGCCTTGATGAGCGTGGATTTGCCCGCGCCGTTCGGGCCGATGATGCCCACAAGTCTTCCGCGCGGCACAGCGATGTCAACGCCCCATAACACGGGTTTCTTGTGGTAGGCGACGGTGAGATCGTGGACCTCCAGCGCCACGTCGTTTTTGAAAGGAACGCTCATTTCAATATCGCCAACTGAAACCGGCAAACGGATTCAGGTCATCCGCCGACCTTGTGACCCCGATGTTCAGTCCGGCGTCCAGTTGCATATCCTCGCTCAACGCGTAAGTGAATCCAAAATTCACCGAGCCGATCCAGTCAGAATCACTTTCCACGCTGACGGCTGAGAAGAATTCCACGTAGCCGGCAAGCGCGTCCACGATGTCGCGTCCGAAGGTGATTGTGTTGATGAACTCGGCGTGATGTCCGTTGCCGTCGGAATCCTCCACAAAATCCACCTCAGTCATCGCGCCCATCCCCCACCCCGCCGGCAGTTCCATCGCAAACGGAACTATGATGCCGCCCGCCATCTCGCTGTTGCCGACGCCGTCGTCGCTCGTCGGAAACGTCACAAAAGGCATGAGTGCCAGTGTGGTGTTTCCGCCGTCGTTGCCCCAAAGATTGAATTTGAGCCGGGCAGTGATGTCGCCGAAGCCACATTGCTTGTGGACGCTGCCTGCTGTTTTGTCTTCCGTCCTGACGTAATTCCAGGGGGCGAGCAAAAGCTGCAAGTCCAGGCGATTGAGAAGGCCCAGTTTCAGGTTCACGGATGCGACGCTGTAACTGTCAGTGCGAACGCGGTCGTTGCCGGAGTCGGGACAATCGTAGGCGTAGTTGATCGCATCCAGTTCGATCTGGAAATGTCCCGCGTCCACGGTGAAGGGACTTTCCGTGAGGTCGGGACGGTCCGTTGACATCGGTCGCATGAGGTCGCGGGGCGTCGGGTTGAACAACGTGAACTGGTCCTTGTCCGCTGCTGCACCATTCAACGGAAACGACAGTGTACACACCATTGCGCCCTGGGCGAGGATCGGCCGTGTGTTTCTGTGGAAGAGGGAGCGATGCTTCATGGCCGCGTTATTTCAGGGCTTCCACGATTGTGTTCACGTTGTGCCGCATCATTCCCTCATAAGTTCCGAGGTCGTGGCCATTCTCCATCTCACCCGGAGTGCCCGTCGCGTCGGAAAAGAGTTCGCCACCGACTTTGACGCCGGCGTCTTTGGCGACGCGTTCGATGGTTTTGTGCGGCACGCTGGACTCCACAAAAATGGCTTTCACTTTGTGGTCCTTGATGAATTCCACCAGCTTGATCATGTCGGCGAGGCTGGTTTCGGTCACTGTTGAGATGCCCTGCAATCCGACGACTTGAAAATCGTAGGCCCGGCCAAAGTAATTGAAAGCGTCGTGGCTGGTGATCAACACGCGCTTTTCCTTCGGCAGTTCTCCCACCTTCTTCAACGCCCATTCGTGAAGCGTAGCCAGCCGCGCCTTGTATTCGACACCGCGCTTTTCAAAGTGCTCCTTTCCCGCAGGGTCGTATTCCGAAAGTCCCTTCACCACCGCGTCCACGCACAACGACCATAACGTCGCGTCAAACCAGACGTGAGGGTCGTAGTGGCCTGAAAACGCCGGAGGTTCAAGCAGTTTGTCCTCGGGAATGGATTCTGTGACCGCATAGACGTGCTTGTTCCGCCGGGCCAGTTTCGTCAGCACGTCCTGCATCTTGCCCTCGAGCAACAATCCGCAATAGAAGATGACGTCCGCATTCTGGAGTTTTGTGACATCCGAAGCGGAGGCCTTGTAAAGGTGCGGATCCACACCCGCACCCATGAGACCGGACACCTCCACGCTATCACCGCCCACTTGTTTCACCAGGTCTGTGATCATGGTGACGGTGGCCGTGACCTTGATTTTGCGGCTGGACGATTTCCCGGCATGCGTTTCGGCGACACACAACAGCACACACGCCAGAACAGACAAGACCGCAGCGACCCGACGGATGTTTTTGTAAAGTCTCATTTTAATAGGTCAGTTGATTAAATTTAGGCATGACTATATTCTGCTTCAACTCGAAGTCAACGTTTTCTTTCGGAGTTCTCACTCGGGGAGGTCCAGGCGCTTGGATGGGGCGAGGATAACCATTTGCTCATTTTACGGCGGATGCTATCGTTTGCGTGCGGTTCGTTTCCGACCAAGCCGGTGTGACTCCGGCGTGAATGTCCGTCAACCAACTCAAACGTTATGAAATATTCAAAAACCAGGTCCGTCATCGTTACGACAGCGGTTTGCGCCACGGCCTTGGCGCTGAACGGGTGCAAGAAGGAAGAATCCACCAGCAGCACCATGCAGGAAACCGCCAGCGAAGCTGCCACCACGTTGAAAGAGACGGGTGAAGCGATGAAAGCCAGCGCCGAGAAAGCAGTGACCGAGGTGAAAGAGCAAGCCACCGCAGCAGCGAACGAAGCCACGGCAAAAGCTCAGGAGCTTATCGACAAGGCCAAAGCGTATGTCACCGAAAAGAAATACACGGACGCGCTCAATTCGCTCCAAGGGCTTGCAAACTTCAAACTCACGCCGGAACAACAAAAAGTTGTGGACGACCTCAAAGCCCAGATCCAAAAGGGCATGACCAGCCTGAAAATGCCGTAAGCATCGGTCATCACGGTTTATCACGCCATTGGCCGCTCGTCAAAGCCGCCGTCAGCCGAAACTGATGGCGGCGTTTTTGTCTCAATCACAAGCGTTTATCGCCGCCGTGTCCCGGCATCGCGCATCGCTCATCCAAAACGGGACACGAAAACGGGAAAGGAGCGCAATTCTTGGCGGAAATCATTATGGCATCCTCGCTGCTTTAACTTCGGGCATGATGGCAGCATTGTTCATCGCTTTGGGATTGGTGGCAGTCGAATTCTTCGCGTCCAGCGCGCCTGTGGGCAATTAAGTCCCAGGCTGTCTCGCTTGACGGCAGTTTTCCAAGTACACCGGTTGACTTTTGGGATCGCGCATTGGCGCGGCTGAGATTTTGTTCACCCAAAAGGAGAACAAGTGTGGCCCGTCCCCACGGTGCAAACTGCGGTGCCGGCAAGCCATCAAACTAAAGTCCCCTGCCGGAAGAAGGACGCCCGCTGCCGCTTGTACCACAGCGATCCGCGCTCTCTCCGACGGGGGACTTCTGCTACCGCAACCTGAGTCAGCCGTTATTCCCTGCCCGCCGCCGCGATGAACGG
This sequence comes from Verrucomicrobiota bacterium, assembly GCA_035327385.1. Taxonomy (GTDB): domain Bacteria; phylum Verrucomicrobiota; class Verrucomicrobiia; order Limisphaerales; family JADLHS01; genus DAOLDN01. The sequence continues at coordinate 4,736 of DAOLDN010000132.1, forward strand.
CTTCAATTCCTCCATCAACCGGCCGAAAGCATCGAGTGAAACCTGCTGGGATCCGTCGCTCCAGGCAGTGGCCGGATTCGGATGCACCTCGATCAACAATGCATCCGCGCCCATCGCCACAGCGCCCTTGCACATGGCCGCCACAAGGTCTGCGCGCCCCGCCCCCTGGCTGGGATCAATCACAATCGGACAATGCGACTCGCGTTTGATGATGGGGATCGTGGACAAATCGAGCGTGTTACGGGTGTAGGTTTCAAACGTGCGGATGCCGCGCTCGCAGAACATTAGATTCGGGTTTTCGTTCGCGAGAATGTATTCACCGGCCAGCAGCCATTCCTCGATCTTCATCGAAAGACCGCGTTTGAGCAGGACCGGTTTTCCGGTCCTAGCGGCGGCAATCAACAACTGAAAGTTCTGCGCGTTGCGGGCGCCGATCTGGATGATGTCCGTGTATTCCGCCACCAGTTCCACATGGCGCTCAGAGAGCAATTCCGTGATGACAGCCAGCCCGGTTTCCTTGCGGGCCTTCGCCAGCAGTTTGAGGCCCTTCACGCCGAGTCCCTGGAATTCGTACGGCGAGGTCCGAGGTTTGAACGCTCCGCCACGAAGCATCGTTGCGCCCGCGGCCTTCACGGCTTCGGCTGTGGTCAGCAGTTGCTTCTCGCTTTCCACTGAACACGGCCCCGCCATGATCTGGAATTTTCTACCGCCGATGACATTCTCACGGACTTTCACCGTCGAATTGGCCGGATGCGCTTCTCGGCTGACGAGCTTGTAGCGCTTCTGGATGGGCATGACGCTCTCCACCGACTTCGGGAACTGCGAAGCGAGCGTTTCGAGGTTGGCGTGGGTGAGTTCGTCTCCGATGGCTCCGATGACGGTTCGCGCCACGCCGCGCATGACGTGCGGCGTGTAGCCGAGTTTGCGGATTTGGGCGAGCACGGCGCGTTCGTCGGTCCTGGAAATACCGGGTTTGAGGACAATGATCATGTTGTATTTGGTTTTGCCGGGTAACCGCCTGTGGAAACAAAAAAACCGCAGGCCAGTTGACCTGCGGCGGTTATGGTTTCAGACATCATCGCAACCGCAAGTCCGGAGCACCCGGCCAAAAATAAAAGTAAAACCACCCGGCAAAGGCAGTCTGGACTTGTGTTGCAGTCGAATTCACGGTGAAAAGCTAACATCCTCGTCCAAGCAGTCAAGTTTGCGGGCGGATCGGTAGTGTCCCGGTTTGTTTGGAGTCCCGCCCTCATGCGATCTGGAACCGCGTGAGCGCGGAACAAGCTTCAAATCAGCACATTACCGGCAGATCAAATTGAATCTCCCGAAATCGGGACTTGCACACCACCATCCCTCCGGCAACATGCGGGGACTCCGACGCTATGAGAGCACGCCGCCCCAAACTGTTCCATGCCATCCTTTTGGCCGCCGTTTTTCACCTGTCGGCAGTAGGAAGCCATGCTGCCGACACAGCGATCAGCGCCAATCCTGTTGACCTGCGCGCCGCAGTGGGCGCAGCAATTGAGAGAATGAAACCCGCCCTGGTCCGCATCCGGGTTGTTTGGACGGAATTCTATGAAGGTCGCGAGATCAAGATGCAGGCCGTTGGGAGCGGAGCAATCATCACCAAGGAAGGCCATCTGGTGACCAACCACCATGTCGCGGGACACGCCGTCCGGATGTTTTGCACGCTCTGGGACCGGGACGAAATCGAAGCGGAACTGGTTGGAACGGATCCGTTGACGGATATTTCCGTGCTCAAACTCAAACCATCCTCGCCTCGCGAGTTTGTACCTGCGGAGTTTGGAGATTCTTCACAGTTGCGAGTCGGAGACTCGGTGCTGGCGATGGGCAGCCCCATGGCGCTCTCGCAGTCTGTGACCCTGGGCATTATCAGCAACATCGAGATGATCATGCCAAAACTGTTCGGGCCGTATGCAAAGTTCAAGCTGGACGGCGAGGACGTTGGCAGCCTCGTGAAATGGATCGGGCACGATGCTCCGATCTACGGAGGCAACTCCGGCGGTCCGCTCGTCAACCTCAAAGGCGAAATCATCGGCATCAACGAAATCAGCTTCGGCCTCGGCGGAGCCATCCCCGGCAATCTGGCACGGAGTGTTGCCGAACAAATCATCGCCATGGGCAGGGTCACTCGCAGTTGGCTGGGCATCAATGTGCAGCCCTTGTTCAAGCACACGACCGGGAAAAGCGGCGTCCTCATCAGTGATGTCGTGGAAGACTCTCCAGCCGGAAAAGCGGGATTGAAGAGCGGCGACATTCTGTTGAAGCTTGGCGGCGCGCACACCGATGTCCGGTTCGACGAGCAGATGCCTGAATTCATGCAACTGGCCTCCAACCTCTCCATTGGCAAGGATGTTGAAGCCGTCGTCAAGCGTGGCGACCAGGAACTTACGCTCCGCCTGACACCCATCGAACGCGGCGAAATCCATCCGAAGCAACAGGAACTTAAACAATGGGGACTCACAGCCCGAAACATCTCCTTCCTCGCCGCGATGGAAATGAAACGGGAGACCACCAATGGAGTGTTGGTCACGTCTGTGAGACCGGGCGGACCCGCCGGTGAAACAAAACCACCACTGGCCGCGAGGGATGTGATTGTGGAAATCAACAGCACCCCTGTGAACTCCATTCAGGACCTGCTGGAAATCACTCATAAACTTACTGACGGACAGACTGATCCGGTGCCGGCGATCGTCACATTCGAGAGGAAGGCGGACCGTTATCTTGCCGTCGTGAAGATTGGCATTCAAGAACTGAAAGACCCGGGCCTGGAAGTGACAAAATCGTGGCTGCCCATCGAGGCGCAGGTCATCAGCCGTGAAATTGCCAGGCAACTGGACAAACCGACTCTCAAAGGGTTTTACATCACGCGGGTCTATGCCGACAGCACCGCATCCGGAGCGGGACTAAAATCCGGGGATTTCATCATCGCAGTGGACGGCGAAAAACTGACGGCCTCCGGACAGGAACACGCCGACGAACTATCCTCCCTGATACGACACTACGATGTCGGGTCGATGGTGGATCTGACGGTTCTGCGGGACGAAACCGAGCTGAAGATTCCGGTCGAAACCTCGCGCTCGCCAAGACTTCAGCGAGAAATGAAGAAATATCGGAACGAAGAATTTGAATTCACAGCCCGGGACGTTTCATTCTTCGACACGGCCTCGCAGCAATGGAGCTCAAGCCAGCGCGGCGCGCTGGTGGAGGAAGTCAGATCCGGCAGTTGGGCCGAGTTGGGATCGCTTTACAGCGGCGACCTGATTCTACAGGTCAACGGCCAGACCATTGAGAACGTGGAAACGCTTCGCCACACGATGGAACAACTTGCCGAAAAGAAGCAGGACGTCGTGCTGATGAAAGTCCTCCGCGGCATCCGAGCCGTGTTTCTCGAATTTGAACCCGACTGGAAACATTAACCCCAACCCAAGCCCCATCATGCAAACCTTCAAAAGCGCAATCACATCGCTGGCCGCGTCTCTGCTTGTCCTCTCTGCGACACAGACGCGCGCCGATGAACTGGCCGACAAAGGCCGCGACATCTTCCAAAAGAACCGCCTGGCGGTCGTCACAGTGCAGGTCGTGCTCAAGACAAAATTCTCGGTGTCGGGAATGGGTGGCGAATCCACCGAATCCAAGCAGGACCTCACCGGAACGGTGATTGATCCGTCCGGCCTCACCGTGCTGTCCCTCTCTTCCACCGACCCCGCCACATTGTTCCGTGAAATGATGGGTGACATGGGTGACGAAGAGATGAACATCCAGATGGATTCCGAACTGAGCGACGTAAAAATTCTCCTTGAGG
>DAOLDN010000133.1:0-8531 GCA_035327385.1 Verrucomicrobiota bacterium
GCTCCGGCCTTTGGCGGCGCGGCCCATGTCGGGAATCTCATGCACACGCTCCACATACACTCGACCCGTGTTGGTGAAAAACATCAGATAATCATGCGTGCTGGCGGTGAACAGGTGCTCGACAAAATCTTTGTCCTCGGCGGTCTCGCCCTCGCGGGTGGTCATGCCAATGACGCCCTTGCCGCCCCTGCGCTGCGCGCGATACTGGCTCACGGCGGTGCGCTTGATCAGGCCGTTGTGGGTAAGCGTGATGATGACGCCCTCATTTGCAATGAGGTCTTCGATGGCAATCTCACCCTCGTCCGGCACGATCTCGGTCTTGCGCGGCGTGGCGTGCTTTTCCTTGATGGCCTGAAGTTCGGCTTTGATGATCGCCATCACTCGAGATTCCTTCGCGAGAATGTCGAGCAGGTCCTTGATGGTTTCGAGCAGCGCCTTGTATTCCTTGTCAATCTTGTCAATTTCCAGCCCGGTCAACTGGTAGAGTCGCAGGTTGAGAATCTCGTCCACCTGCCGCTCGGTCAACGCGTAGCGTCCGCCTTCCAGACGCGCCTCGCTGCGGATGAGCACGCCCCATTTTTCAACCTGCGCTCGTGACCACTCGAACGCAAGCAGTTTCACCTTCGCCTCATCACGCGTCTTCGAGCCGCGGATGATGGCGATGAATTCGTCCAGGTTGGACAGCGCGATGATGTAACCTTCAAGCAATTCGGCGCGTTCCTCGGCCTTCTTCAATTCGTAGCGCGTGCGGCGCAACACCACCTCGCGCCGATGCTCGATGTAGCACTGGATGATTTCCTTGAGATTAAGCGTCTTTGGTCGCCCGTGATCAATCGCCAGCGAGTTCACGCTGAATGAAATCTCAAACTGCGTGTGCTGGTGCAGGTTCGCAATGACGACCTTGGGGACGGCCTCGCGCTTCAACTCGATGACCAGCCGGCAATGCTCGTCCGACTCGTTGCGCATCGCGGAGATTTCCGTGATGACCTTCTCGTTGACGAGGTTGGCGATCTGCTCTTCGAGACCGGCGCGGTTGACATTGAACGGAATCTCCGTGATGACGAGCTGCTCGCGGTTGCCCTTCAGTTCCTCGACCCCGACGCGACCGCGCAATTTTACGCTCCCCTTGCCGGTGGTGAAATAATTTTTGATGCCCTCAACGCCGCAAATGATGCCGCCTGTCGGGAAGTCCGGGCCTTTGATGAATTTCATCAACTCCGTAATCGTGATGCCGGGCTTGTCAATCTGCGCGCAGATGCCGTCAATCACCTCGCCCAGATTGTGCGGCGGCATGTTCGTTGCCATGCCAACAGCGATGCCCGTGCCGCCGTTGACCAGCAGGTTCGGAAATGCTGCGGGGAAAACGGTCGGCTCGGTAAGCCGCTCGTCGTAGTTTGGGACAAAGTCCACTGTGTCCTTGTCCATGTCGGACATCAGCAAAGCGCCGAGATGCGTGAGCCGCGCCTCGGTGTAACGCATCGCCGCCGGCGGATCGTTTTCCACGGAACCGAAGTTGCCCTTGCCGTCCACCAGTTTCTCGCGCATCGCCCACGGCTGCGCCATGTGGACGAGCGTCGGGTAGATGACTGCTTCGCCGTGCGGATGGTAGTTACCGGAGGTGTCGCCGCAGATTTTCGCGCACTTGATGTGCTTGCGTCCCGGGAACAGTGACAGGTTCTCCATCGCGTAAAGGATGCGCCGCTGCGAAGGCTTGAGGCCGTCGCGCACATCGGGCAGTGCGCGAGAGATGATCACCGACATCGAATAATCGAGAAACGAGTTCTTGATCTCGTCGGCGACGTTGATCTTTTGGATTTTCTCGCCTTGCGAGTAAGCGCCGCCCGGCTGGGAAGGCGTCGAGTCCTGCGGCGGTTGATTGTTTTCAGCTTCGTCTGGCATGATTGTTAAAATTCTATCCGGCGTTTATATCTTCCGGCTTCACCGGTAGGAGCGCGATGCCCAGTTGCGCACAGGCTGCGCGCAGCCGGCGGTCGGTCGTTGCGAGTGTTCCGTTGTGGTGCAAGTCGCAAGTGGCGACATGCAGCGCATCCAGCGTCCGCAATGGGACACGCGGATGACAAGCAAGCTGGATCGCCCGAGCGCGGTCGAGTACCCGACGGTTCAACGGGTGTAGCACGATCAACTCGTCGCCCACCATCGAGAAAAACGTCTGCGTCGCTTGCAACCGTTCATCCGCCGTGATCTGGTTGTCCCGTTCTTTGAACAGCAACGCTCCGCAAACCTCCGTCAGCGCCAGTTCCGACGTGTCGAAACCATGGCCTGACAGATTGAGAGCGAACCAATCGCTATCGGATTCGCGGACGAGCAGCTTCACGATGATCGCGGAGTCCAGATACATGTTACCATTCGCCGCGCGTCCAGTTCACGGCTTCATCCGCCGATCCACGATGAATCGGCTGCCGGGACAGGTATTCACCCATGCCATTGAAAACTTTTCTCGGTTTGGCCGACCCCACGCTCACGAGCCTGGCCCTGGGCTGCCCATTACTGGTGATGGTCAATTCGTGCCCCTCTGCCACCCATTCGAGCAACGCGGAGAGGTGTGCCTTGGCATCGCGAACCGTCACGACGCGCCCCCACTCCGCCACTGCGGCATCGCGTAGCACCGCTGGCTCGGAGCGTTTGCCCGACTTGTATGTGACCGGCTTTTTTTCTTTCATACGCCGCCAACGTAGTCTCACGTGACTACATGCGTCAATTCTTTTCTCATTCCGCGATTAAACATCCAAATTCCGCACGTTCAGCGCGTTGTCTTCGATGAACTGCCGGCGCGGCTCGACTTCGTCGCCCATCAGTTTCACGAACATCTCCTCGGCCTCGACGGCGTCAGTGAGGTCAATGCGGAGCAGCTTGCGCTTGGCCGGGTTCATCGTTGTTTCGAACAGCTCCTTCGCGTCCATTTCGCCGAGACCCTTGAAGCGATACATCTGGATGCCCTTCTTGCCGACAGCCTTCACGCCCGCGAGGATTTCCGGGATTGAGAACAACGGCGTCACCATCGCCCGCTCACCGTCACCTTCGGTCAACTCAAACAACGGCTTGTCCTGGGCAGCGTAGTGATCCACCGCAAGCCCCTTTTTGCTCAACTTGCCCAGCAGATCGGCGATGGCCTTGCTCTCGAGGTGCAGATTGGAAATCTTCGCCCGACGTGTGGTCCCATCCTTTTTGCGTTCGACTTCGGTGTCGCCGCCGAACAGGTCGGTGTTCGCGCCCTTAAACTCCTCCAATCCGTCGGCGGCCGCAAAATAGTGCACTGTCTCATCGTTACCGTCCCGCACCTTGACCATGAATTGCGGCAATGCGCCGTCCTTCGCACGCTTCTCGACGTAGTCCGCAAACTCACCGCCCAATCGCTTGATGTAGGTGGCGTGTTTGTCCAGCGACTCCAGCAATGACAGGATTTCCTCAAGTTGCTTCGGTGTGAACTCGCGACCATCGGCAAGATTTTTCAACTTCACTTCCTCGACGCCGTTTTGCAGGAGGATGCGATTGAGCTGCACGTCGTCGTCAATGTAATCAGTCTTCTTTTTGCGCGTGATGCTGTAGAGCGGCGGCTGCGCGATATAGACGAAGCCCTGCTTCACCAACTGCGGCATCTGCCGGTAGAAGAACGTCAGCAACAACGTGCGGATGTGCGAGCCGTCCACGTCGGCATCGGTCATGATGATGATCTTATGGTAGCGCAGCTTCTCGATGTTGAATGCGCCTTCGCCCTCGCCGTCGCCGATACCCGTGCCGATGGCGGTGATCATCGTGCGGATTTCATTGTTCTGAAGCACTTTGTCGAGGCGCGCCTTCTCTACGTTGATGAGCTTGCCACGTATCGGCAGTATCGCCTGAAACTTCCGGTCGCGACCCTGCTTTGCCGAGCCACCGGCGGAGTCACCTTCGACGATGTAAAGCTCGGTGTTCTCCGGATTGCGATCAGAACAATCCGCCAGCTTGCCGGGCAAACCGCCGCCCGTCAGCGCGGATTTGCGCACGGCCTCGCGCGCCTTGCGCGCGGCTTCGCGCGCACGGGCCGCGTTCAATCCTTTGTCCACGATCCGCTTCGCAATGGGCGGATTTGCGTCGAAATGCGCCATCAACCCTTCGTAAGTCACCGAACCCGTGATGCGCTCCACCTCGGGCGAGAGCAACTTCACCTTGGTCTGGGACTCAAACTTTGGATCGCTGTGCTTCACCGAGATCACCGCTGTCAATCCTTCGCGCACGTCGTCCCCGGTGATCTGCGGGTCTTTCTCCTTCAGCAACTCGTTGGATTTCGCGTATTGATTGATCGCCCGCGTCAACGCGCTGCGGAAACCGGACAGATGCGCGCCGCCGTCCGGATTGTGGATTGTGTTCGTGTAGCACAGCACCTGGTCGTTGTAGCTGTCGTTGTACTGCATCACGACCTCGATGTGGACCTCAATGTTCTTGTCGTCGAGCTTTTCGGACGTTTCCTTGCGAAACGAGATTGGCTTCGGATGCAACGGCTCCTTGCTCTTGTTCAGTTGCTTCACGAATTCCTCGACGCCGTTCTTATAGTAAAACCGTTCCGGCTCCGAATCGGTCTTGCGCTCGTCGGAAAAGATGATCTCCAGCCCTGAATTCAGGAACGCGAGTTCACGCAATCGTTGTGCGACAATGTCCGCTTTGAACTCCACTGTCTCGCGGAAAATCTCCGCGTCGGGTTTGAACGTGATGAGCGTGCCCGTGCCCTTGGACTTGCCGATGACTTCCAGTCTCTTCACCGTCTTGCCGCGCTCGAATTCCATCGAGTGAACCTGTCCGTCGCGCGAAACCTCGACTTCGAACCATTCCGAGACGGCGTTTACGCACTTCGCGCCGACCCCGTGTGTTCCGCCGGAAAACTTGTAGCCACCCTGGCCGTATTTGCCACCCGAGTGCAACGTCGTCAGCACCAACTCCACACCCGGCAGTCCGGATTCTTTGTTGATGTCCACCGGAATGCCGCGTCCGTTATCGCGGATGGAAATCGAACCATCCACATGGATCGTCACCTCGATTTTGTCGCAGTGACCGGCCAGATGTTCGTCCACCGAATTGTCCAGCACTTCGCTCACGCAATGATGCAGCGCACGCTCGTCCGTGCCGCCGATGTACATGCCGGGCTTCTTGCGCACGGCCTCCAGTCCCTTGAGCTGGCTCAATTTGGACGCATCGTAAGTGTGCGTCACCGCAGTGCTCGATTCGATGATTTCTTCGACCGTTGACTCGCTGGTTTTGGACATAAAAACAGACAAAAAACGGGCGCGTTTGCCCGCTTTTGATTAGCTGGAAAATCATAGAAAAATGCCCCGAAACTCACAATGTTAATTTCAGGTTTTTTTGGACTAAAAACACCATTAGTTGGGCATATTTGCGTTGCCAACCGGATATGTTGTAGAAGCGAAAAATGCCGTGAAAAGAGGATTTCGCCGCCAGGTTCCGGTCACATCACGACTTGATGTCGCGCGTGTAAAACACCAGGCAACCCACCACAAACGCCGTCGCGCAAGCTCCCGCCAAAATGGATTCCGACTGAAGAATCTGCGGCCATGCGATCGGGCTTTGAAACACCTGCAACCAGCACTTGAAGTGATGCGTGATGAACCAGTGCTCGTAGCGGTCGAAAAACGGAATCCCCTCCATCACCACATTGATGAACAAATACGACAACGCCACAATGGTCGCCGCAGCGGGCTTCATGTTGAAACACGAAAACATGAACGCCACCGACAACATCACGCTCGCGTTGACGGCCAGAAACAAATGTGCGAACGCAAACCGCGCCAGTCCATCACCCGCCGACAAAACGCTGAACGCCTGACCCGGCACAAACACAAACATCCCTTGCCACGGAAAAAACAGGCTCGCCAGACCCAGCGCAGTCGCCCCCAGCACCAGCACCAGCACCGCCGCAAAAATGATCCCCGCCAGCCACTTCACGAACAACAAACGCACCCGCGAGATGGGCCGCGACAGGATCATCCGCAACGTGCCGTCTTCGTATTCCTTCGCTACAAGGTCGCCGCCCACCAGCGTCGCATACAACGGCATCAGCAGGATGATCTGCGGCATCAGCATCACCACCGACACCGTCAGCGCGGAGATGAATTCCTCCGGCAAATATCCGTTGTTCGACAGCATCCGACCCATGTCACTCTCCCAGCGCGTGAACTTGAACGCCAGCAACATGACGGACTGCGCCAGCACGAACGCGCCAAAACCGATGTAAGTGCGTTTCTTGCCAAAAAGCTTCCACAGTTCGTTCTTAAGCTGGGCGATAAACATGGGCAGGATTGGCAACATTCAACATTCAAAGCCCGACGCCGAACCTTCCAGGTTACGCCCGTGCTTCGAGGGCTGGCATGTCATGGCCTCCCCACTTCGACGTTGGGCGTTGAATGTTGAAAATTGAATGTTCATTTCAGTTCGCACCTGTGCCATTGACCAATTCCAGATAAAAATCCTCCAACGTCTGTTCCTGTCGCCAGATTCCCTCCACAGACACGCCTCCTTCGACCAGCACGCGCGTCACATCCGACGTCGAAACACCGTCCTTGAGATCAATGAAACTTCCTTCCTTCGCGCCGGTGATCAGTCCGTGCGTCTGGAGAAGCGTCGCCGCCTTTGCAAAGTCCTTCGTTCGCAACGCCACCCGACCGCGGGCGGATTTGATTTCATTCACGCTTCCCTCATAAACCTTTCGCCCCTGATTCAGCACGGCGATCCGTGTGCAGAGCTGTTCCACCTCGGTGAGCAGATGCGACGAAAGCAGGATTGTCAGGCCCAGTTCCCGATGCAGCCGCAGGATGGTTCGCCGCATTTCCGCGATGCCTTCCGGGTCAAGTCCGCTGCCCGGTTCATCGAGGATCAGCAATTCCGGTTGCGGCATCAACGCCTGCGCCAGGGCCAGCCGCGCCCGCATGCCGTGCGAATACGTTCTGACTTTGGAGTGTTCGCGCCCGGTCAGCCCCACCCAGTCCACGACCTCGCTGATGCGTTGCGCGGAGGTCGGCGAGGTGTAATGGCTCAGTATCTCCAGGTTTCGCCAGCCCGTGAGGTAATCGTAAAACGCCGGTGCTTCAAAAATCGCGCCGACGCGCTGCAATGCCTGTGCTCGATGCGACCCAACGCTGTGACCGCAGACACGCACCTCGCCGCTCGTCGGCCAGACCTGCCCCAGCATCATGCCGATCGCCGTGCTTTTTCCCGCGCCGTTGTGACCGAGCAAACCGTAAACGTTGCCGCGCGGCACGGACAACGAGAGCGAGTCGACAGCTTTGCGGGGACCGAAACATTTCGTCACGTCCTCGAGCGAAATCATTTGCCCATCACGTTCGCTCATTTCTTTTCGATCGTCCCTTCAATGGCCAGCAGATTTTTGATGTGCATGTCCGCGTAAAGATAGTTCACCGCTTTGGCAGGACCGCGTGCGGCGTGAAAACCCTCCTTGTCGAACATCAGAGGAATCGCGTGTGGATCGAACTTCATTCCCAACACGTGCAGGTCGTCATCGCGTTGTCCGTTCAAAAGATTGTTCCAGCCGTAACTCGAACCGGTGTTTTCAAAAATCCCGTCGCGGTCCGACGGACATTTCAGCACGTTGGTATTGCCCAGTTGATCCCGCAAAACAACATCCACGCTGGGAAACGCATTCGTGGCGCCCGCCGCCCGATCACGCATCACCGGCAGACGATTATTGTTGTCCTGCACATAGAGCTGAAGCGCCACACCGATCTGACGAAGATTGCCCAGACAAGCCGTCGCACGACCCGACTCCCCAGCCCTGGTCAAGGCAGGCATCAGCAACGCCGCAAGAATCCCGATGATCGCGATGACCACCAGCAGTTCAATCAACGTGAAAGCTGTCTTCTGAGCACGGCATCTGTGGCGAACCTCAACTTCCCGCAACAGACATGCGTCAAAGTCATCATCGGACACGAAAAACGCGGCAGCGTCCTGGACTGCGCCAGTCCTCTGGCGCTTTCGCACCAAACAGCACCTTTCAATAGCGCCAGAGGACTGGCGCAGTCCAAAACCTTGCGGCAAATTGATCGGTTCATTGAGTGAACGCTTGTCACCCAATCTCAATAGAGTCGTCATCATCTCCTTCCCCCGCGGAACGCCGTCCCGTTTTGCATCGAGCGCTGCAACTCCTCCATCAACGGCGCAAGCTCCGCCTTCGTCTGCGCCGAACTTTCGCTGTAAAACGACTTCAAGCCGATCTCCCGAACCTTTTCCTCCAGTTCCTGACTGATGGGCGGCTGCTCCGCCCCTGCCCGGCCCTGACCTTCACCGGAACGGACTTGTTTGCCGGCTTCCCGCAAATTCTTGATCGCATTGTCCACTGCGCGTTGCCGCTTGTCCTCCGGCATCTCCTCGAACGCCGTCAGCATCTGCTTCATCCCCGTGGGCATTGTCGCCTCGATGAAAGCCAGCTTTTCTCCGTCGGTCATCTGCCTGAACCATTCGTCCATGCCACGACCGAGTCGAAGTTGCCGCCGTTCCTCCAGCGTCAG
>DAOLDN010000134.1:0-8488 GCA_035327385.1 Verrucomicrobiota bacterium
CTGATCGGACACCAGCAGCAGCGCGCCCGTGGAGATTTCGTTGGCGAAGCCGGTGATGAAAATCGTGGCGGTTTCCATGTCAATGCCGATGCACCGGATGTTGCGCAGGTATTTTTTGAATTTGTCGTCGTGCTCCCAGACGCGGCGGTTGGTGGTATAGACGGTGCCGGTCCAGTAATCGCGTTTGTGGTCGCGGATGGTTGTGGAGATGGCTTTTTGCAGGCTGAACGCGGGCAGTGCCGGAACTTCCGGAGGAAAATAATCGTTGGACGCGCCCTCGCCGCGAATGGCGGCGATGGGCAGGACAAGGTCGCCCAGTGCGGCGACGTGTTTGAGTCCGCCGCATTTGCCGAGGAACAACACCGCCTTGGGCCGCACGGCGCTCAGGAGGTCCATGATGGTGGCGGCGCTGGCGCTGCCCATTCCGAAGTTGATGATGCTGATGCCGCCCGCCGTGGCGTTGGGCATGGGTTTGTCGAGGCCGCGCACGGGCACTTTGTGCCACGAGGCGAAACGGTGGACATAGTCGCTGAAATTGACGAGCAGGATGTGTTTGCCGAATTCCTTGAGGGGTGTGCCCGTGTAGCGCGGCAGCCAGTTGGCAACGATTTCAGTCTTGGTTTTCATGCCGTTGCCGGAACGTGTTCACGCATTTGCGGCCGAAATACAAGGAGAAACTGGAAGCGAAGCTCCAAAAACCAAACTCCAACCTCCAGAGAAGCTTCAAACATCAAGCGTCAATCCGCATGGAATACGGTGCCACAACACGGTCGTTTTGCATACGGATTCAAACGACATATTTTGAGGGTTTGGAGCTTGAGTTTTCTCGGGAGCTTGGTGTTTAAAGCTTGGATCTTTCAACCTCCAACGCCCGCGTATTCCTCCTCCACTCTCAAGGCGCGTCCCAGCAGAACGTAGTCGTGCTTCACGGCCTTCATGTCCATGACGTAATCCTCGAGCCGCATCAATTCGTTGAAGCCCAGTTGTGCCAGCACTTGCAGGGCGATCTTGCGCTCGCCGTTGACCTCCGCCTCCAGGGCGTGCAGGCCGCAATGACGAGCGATGTCAATCAGGTCGCGCACCAGAATCTTGGAAACGTCGCGGCCTCGATACTGCGGATGTGTCAACAGCGTGATGAGTCCGATGTGGCGTTTCCAGCCGCCACCGCGCTGGTGCAGCGTGGCTTCGCCGATGATTTTGCGCCCGTGAAACATCAGCAGCGGCAGGTTGCGCTCAAAGTCCGGCTGCCGGCACCATTGCCGGAACAGCGTGCGGTCGGTGATGGGTTGTTTGACAAACAACCGCTCCTCGTCCGGCACGGTCAGAAAGAATTTTTGAAGCAGTCCGTCGTCTCGGCGATTGAGAGGCCGCACGACAACCGGTGTTCCGTCGCGCAATTCGGTGTGCCACGGGTATTTGTCCAGAGTGTCTTCGAGCAACATAGGCTTGCCTTTCTCGGTGACAGCAAGCCACGGAAACGGTGTTTGCGCTAACGCTCCGTTGGCAATCACTCACCGGCAATTGCCCGTGAAAATACCGCCTGCCGCGCCTCGCGCACCAGCAGATATGCGGCGACGGCGGTGAGCAGAAGATTCCTGAAAAACGCAAACGCGACGGACTCAAGAAACCGCACCAGACCTGGCATGCCCTCCTGCAAGCCGAAAATGTTGAGGTTGAAACAACCGCAAGCGATGTCCAGCCCGCGCAACCACGCCTGGCCCGTGGCCAATACGAAGACCAGCATCATCCCGGTGACCGACACCAGCGCCGTCTGCGGCCAGAAGCCCGCCAGCAGCAGCAATCCGCACAACAACTCCATCCACGGCAGCACGACGGCCGCCGATTGCAGAACCGCGCGAGGCAACGGCAATTCGTATGCGTAGATCGAGCCGAGGAATTCCGCGGGATTGGCCAGTTTTGAAACCGCCGCCCACAACAGCAGCAACCCCAGCAAACACCGGAGGGCGACAAAAATTTTTGGGCGAAACGACTTGCTCATTGCGCGGGGTTGGCGTGTTCCATTTGTTGATACTCCATGTAGCCGCCCGTCATGTAGCGGACATCCGGCCATTGAAACTCGTTGACCAGCCTGTTGGCCACACGCGCCGATTGCGAACAGCTTGTGCTGCTGCAATAGACGATGATGATTTTCTCCCGCGGCTGGCTGCTGAGAAACGCCGAGAATTCCTCTTGCGAGCTGGATTCCGGAAGGGAAATCGCACCGGGAATGTGGCCCGCGTCAAACATCGCCTTGTGCCGCACGTCCACCAACACCGCGCGGCCCCCGGCCACGAGAGCCTTGGATTCGGGCCAGTGCGTTTGGGATGGATTCGCCGGTGAAGCGGTTGACGATTGATTTGGTGTCGCCGGATTCTGAACGGCGTGATGGTGCGAACCGGGACTGGCCGGAACGGCAACGGGCCACGGCGCGGCGAACGAGGGTTCAGGTTGTGCCGGTGGCACGGCCGGCTCGGAAATCTCCTCCACGACTGCCGCCACAACTGGCGTTTCGTCCAGGTCAGGGGGCATTGGCGGCTCCACCTCAAGTGCCGGTTGCGCGACTGCGCCAGACGATTCCGCCGGTTTCACGACGATTTCGGAAACCACGCTCGCGACGAACGGTTTTCCAAATTTCACCCCCACAGGACTGGACGCGTTGAACGCGAACCCAAGGACGCAACTCAAGCCGACGATCATCGCCAGTTGAAACAACATCCGTCTTGAAAGAACCGCGCGCGAAACAACGCTGAACGACGAAGATGCCTGCCCGACGACGTTCGGCCTGGCCGGAGCATGGGACTTGTGTCCCGACCCGGACTGCTTGTGTTTGTTGCTCATGGCTCGTCGAGATTAGCACGGGCCGCAAAAATCGCAAAGAAACTCCTGTGAGCGTGCCATTATCCACGAAAACACGATGCCGCTGTCCCTCTTGAACAGCACGGCCTGAATGCGACGAAGGACGGGGAGCCGCCCGCGACAACAAGCACCGGATCGGGGGGCGTCAGGAAACCGTGAATCAACACCCATGCGAACTTGGAGCCAGACGACGGGACGCGCACCGCTGCCTTCGACCACTCTCAACGCGCGTCCGTATCGGTTGATTTCGAGTGCGACTGCGGTTTCGCCAGGTCTCCGTGCCTGCGGCGCAGCAGATAATCCACACCCAACGACATGCCATTGCGATGTGGCAGCGTGAAAACGAACAGCAATCCAATCACCGATCCCACAAGGTAGAACCAGAAGGGGTCGTCCAAGGTCAGGCGAAAATAGATCATGACGATGATCGGGAAGATGAACAGAGCGCGATCCAGCGCCACCAGATACGCCCACAAGTCTCCCTGATCGGCAAGCAGCTTCAATCCACAATGCGGACAATGCTCATGCAATTTGACCCAGCCTTCATATATCCGGCCCTCGCCGCACTGCGGGCATCGCTTTCGCGCGCCCCGCCACAGCACGGTGCGCACGGTTGGAACAGGTTCAGTCACGATTGAATTGAATTCACGCAATCCGCTGCTTGAATCTCAGCACGCACAAGCTGAAGAGCGCTGTGCCCATCGCGCCAAGAATCAGGAAGTAATGCCAATAGTCGGCAAACGTCGCGCCGCGCAACATGATGGCGCGCATCAATCCGATGAAATACGTCGCCGGTATCAGAGTGCTGATCCATTGAAAGAACAGCGGCATCGTTTCGATCGGAAAGATGAATCCGGAAAAGAACACTGCGGGCAACAGCAACGCCATCGTCATTTGCAGCGCCTGCATGTGGTTTTGCGCGCGGGCCGAAATCAACAGTCCCAGGCTCAACAACGTGAACACGTAGAGAAACGTCGCCAGCAACAGGGATCCGATGTCGCCGCGTATCGGAATTCCAAACACCCAGCGCGCCACCAGAAAGATGCACACGGCCATCGTCATCGAGATCAACAGATACGGCGTCAGCTTTCCGAGCATGAATCCCCAGCGCGACAACGGGGCGACCAGCAGATTTTCCAGCGTGCCGCGCTCCCGTTCGCGCACCAGCGACAACGCCGTGGCGAACACCGTCGCGATTTGCAGCGCAATGCCCATCACTCCGGGCACGAAGAAATTCGCGCTTTTCATCGTGGGATTGTAAAGAATCTGCGGTCGCACCTCGATGGGCATTTCTGTCCGGCGCGCTTCCTTCATCGTCGTCAACATGGATTCCCGCATCGCCAGCCCCATCGCTGTCTGCAACGCCTGCAATGCGATGGTTGAACTGCTTCCATCTATCAAGACCTGCACCTGCGCGCCTCGACCCGCCTGAAGGTTGCGGGCGAAGTCCGGCGGGATTTGCAGCCCCACGTAGGCCTTGCCCTCGCGGATGGTCGCCGACAATTCCTCCACACTTTGAACTTCTCCCACCACGCGAAACGTCTGTGTGTTCCTGAATGTCTCCACGAACCGACGACTCTCCTCGGTGCGATCCTCGTTCAATACCACCGTGGCCATGTGTTTCACGTCATTGTCCAGCGCGTATCCGAACGCGATGATCTGGATCAACGGAGGAAAGAACATGAAAAACAACGTCGTCGGATCGCGGAAGATGACCGTGAACTCCTTCAGCAGAATGGCTGTGAAACCACGAAACGGAGTTTTCATGCTAAACTCCAGATCCCGGCCTCCAATCCCCGGAACAACGCCGAGCCGAAAACATCAACATCCACGCCGACTGCGACTGGAGACTGGTGATTGGATGTTCTCTGGAGCTTGGAACTTGGGATTTGGAGCTTCATGTCATGTTCAAATTCCCGACCACGACCCGCGCGGACCGCTGGTGTGGCTGAAGTATATTCCCCGCAGGACAGCAAGGAAGATTAAACATTCCGACTGTGCCAGCACGCGGAAGCTCTCCGTCCACAACGCACCAACTGCGTGAACAATGCCCAAATCATCTCGCGTGCCGCCACATTCGCGACGACCGCCACTCCCTGTCATTCGCCACGATACACGGCGCGGGCGGTGCAGGTTTCAGCAACGATCACTTCCGTCAACAACGGCAGTTTTGGCTTGAGCCTTTTCCAAATCCAGACGGCGATTTCCTCGCTGGTGGGGTTCTCCAGCCCGGCAACATCGTTGAGATGCCGATGATCCAGCTTTTCCCAGATGGGACGGAAACGGCGCGTGATCTCCGCGTAATCCATGAGCCAGCCGAGTTTCGGGTCACATTCTCCAGCCACGACAATCTCCACCTTGAAACTGTGCCCGTGCAGGCGGCGGCATTTGTGGGTCTTCGGCAGTCGAGGCAGCAGATGCGCGGCTTCAAACTGAAATGATTTTCGTAATTCCATTTTCATAAATCTACTCGTGTTGCGTGTTGCGTGTTGCGTCAAGGGTTCGCGCGCGTGACGCGCCAGACGGAAAAGCAACACGCAACGCGCGACCGTCATTGCTCAAAATCCGTCCAAGTCACCAGATCGCCCAACGCGGGCCGTCCATCGTGCCGCCAGAGCAACGGCGGGTTTTGCATCTGGCCAATTTTGCAGACCCGCGTCGCACCCCAGCGCGCCAGTTGCGCGGCCATTTCAGGCGACTCCTCGTCGGAGACGGCAATGCCCACGGTCGAAACCCTGCCACGCAAGGCGTCCGCAGCATGCAACGCTTCCACAAGATCGCTGACAGGCTTGACGTAAATGAACCGGTGCAGGCACGACGTCTGGAATCGCAGGTCTTCCTCATAGACCACGGTCCATGCCGTGGACTGTTTGCTGCACCAAAGATGGGTTTCCAGTGATTTGGCCGCGCGCACCTCGTAGATTGCCCGGCGCGACGCGATTGCGGCGCTGGTTTCAGCGGACAATTCACCGCGCGGCTCGTTCGCTTCGCGGGCATCCAGTTCCTCGGCCAGCATTTCGGCAAATCGCTTCGGCATCGTGTCACCGCCGGTCTGGACATAAAACACATGCGGCGACAAACAACCCAACTGATTCCATGCGATGACATCCGCCGCGGCGCGCGGAACCGTTTTCTTCGCCTGGAATCCAGACAACGCGCTCGCGGCCACGTAGCCAAAACTCACTCGATGGCCATAACCGAGAAATCGCGCCTTCGCCGGCAATCGCGTTTGAATGGCGGCGAGCGTCTCGTCGTTGCCGGTGGCGGTGACACAATCCGCCTCGGCGAACAATGAATCCTCCAAAGCCACATTGCCGCCGCGCCAGTCCGCGATCTCCAGACACGCGCCCAGTTTGCGGTCGGCATCATAAAGCGAGTGTGCAAACAACCGCGGCAGGAACGACGTGCCGCTGGCGCATTTGACGAATTGCGCCGAGCGCACCAGAACGCCCAGCACAATGCTCATCAATGTGGGATTGGGGATGTTGCCCGCGGCGATGTGAACGAGAAATTCCGGCCCGCGCGCGACTGACGAGCGATTCGCGCGTTCCTCCGCGGCGGTGGCCGCCAGTCCGTCCAGCCGTTTTGCGTGGCCCAGTTCCTGGAGTAGCAGCGTCTTGAGATTTTCCTCCGTCAATTGTTTGAAGAAATTGTCGAGGCCCGTTGCAAGTGTGGGGCGCAAAAAACCCGCGGCCTTTGTCCCCTGGCCCAACGCCAATTGCCGGAAAGGATTCGCCGGCTGCAACCAGCCTTCGGCCACGCCGGCGAGCAATTCGATCAGTTCCTGCGTGGAGCGAGTGGCGAGGTATTGCTCGCGATTACGTCTCAACGTTTGACACGCCTCGGAAATCATCTGCGCCGAAATCGTCGCTTCCGGCGGCAGGTCGGCGAGAAAGTAATTGGGGAGATTCATTCGATTTACAATTTACGATTTACGAGCGGCTTGGTCTGCCGGGATTGACTGCGAAATCACATCATCCAGATGCTCTCGACGGCGGATGGCGTGGAGGCAGGGCAGTCCTATGAGTGAGACGATGATCATCCCCGCGAGCACGGCGTATGTTGCGAAGTAACCGCTGACGGTGTATGCGGAATCGCCGAGATGTCTGACCCATGCGCCCACGACCCAGTGCGACAGGTTGCCGAGCAATCCGCCGACGGTGATGAACACGCCAAACACCCGGCCGCGAACGGAGTCGGGAACGGATTCCATCAACGCCGCCTCCACCATCGGATAGCTCGCCATCAGGAAGAAACCGTACGCGGCGAACGCCGGAATGGTCCACCCCGCCGGCAGATGCGGGAAAGCGAGCACCAGCACCGAGGCAACAATCATCACTGTCGCGCTCCAGCGGATTCTGCCGCGGTCGCTGAGATGACCGAACAGCGGATTGCTGACCGCCGAAGCGATGAACATGAGCGACAACGCGAGGCCCGTGGTTTTTGCGTCCCAACCGCGCGCCTTCTGCAAGAACAATGATCCCAGGCTGCCCATGCTTGCGCCCGTGAAATCGCGAAGCGAAAACGCCAGCGCCGCTGAAAGGAACAACAACCAGAGCGCGGCGGTGGGAAACATTTTTTCAGTGCGCGCGGCGTGTTGTTTCAAGGACGGAGGCGGAGGTTCATTCTTCGCAAGCCACGCGAACACGGCAGCCATGATCAGTCCCAGCACTCCGAGTTCGAGAATGGGTTGACGCCACGCGGCGTCGCCCTGTGTCGCCGCCAGCGTGGTGACGCGCCAGCCCGTGTAGATGGGGCCGAAAAAGAAACCGACGCTCGCGCCAATGCCCGTCAGACCCAGCGCCTTTCCGGTCGTTCCCGGAAACAGTCGCGCGACCATCGCCGTGGCCGCCGGATGATAGAAACTGCCGCCGAGTCCGGCGAAAATCATCGCCGCCACGGCGCACGGATAATTTGGCGCAAACGACAGCAGCACGAATCCCAGCGAATTGATCACGAGTCCCCAGCCGAGCAGTTTCTTGCGATTCCATCTGTCGGCAGCCACACCCATGACATAGCTGGGCAGGAAGTAGCTGACCATCATCACCGTGACGAGCAACGTGGCCGAACCAACGCTGGCGAGATTGAAATCCTTCTGGATGAACAGATACAACGGCATCAACGCGACGTGATAGACGTGAGTGAACGCGTGCAACGCGCCCACGAACCACAGTGTCCTCGTCTTGTGATCTTCGTAATTGTTCATGTCGTCAAACCGCCATCAACGAA
The DNA here is from genome assembly GCA_035327385.1 of Verrucomicrobiota bacterium. Classification (GTDB taxonomy): domain Bacteria; phylum Verrucomicrobiota; class Verrucomicrobiia; order Limisphaerales; family JADLHS01; genus DAOLDN01. The sequence goes on from DAOLDN010000134.1 coordinate 8,086, forward strand.
CAGCCCCGGACTTCCGATTGTTCCGCGCGACCGATCAATTCAAATCCATTTCCACGGCGAACCGCCAGGTCTTCGGTCTGAATGGCCATCGCGGAAAAAACATTCGCCAGATCGCAGACGCGGACAAGGCCGGTTTCGCCGTCGGCAACTTCGCGGCCCGTCTCAGGTGAGATGATTTGCGCGCGCGCCCACGGAGGGAAAAGGAACGGACGTGTTGCGTGTTGCGTGTTGCGTGTTGCGTCAAGCGGATTACCAAGCGACGGGCCATCTCGTTGGAGTTCACGCTTTAGCGTGCCATCCAAACAAGCTGAAGCTTGAACTCCAGAGTCAGTGGGCCGGGTCAACCGGCGCTCCATCTGCGTGTCGTAAGCCTGTGAACTGAGTTCGCTCATGCCGTATTCGC
>DAOLDN010000135.1:0-8469 GCA_035327385.1 Verrucomicrobiota bacterium
AATAGCAGTCCTTCGCCGGCGCGCTCACACCCGGAGAATCGTGGGTGTCAGTCCTGTCCTGCGCCAGCAGCCACTGCGCTCTGAGATGCTTCACGGGAGGTAGCATTTTCGTAATCGTAACCAAAATACGCCCCCAAACACAATCCCGGTGCGGCTACAAGAATCATTCTGTTTTGGAAAATGGCTTGGACCGTATTTGTCCCACCCCCTGTGCTACACCATGTGAACTATGAGTTGCCTAATCGCAGGATCAAGCCGCACCAGATGCTGTCGGCAGGCGCAGAATCCGTTTGGGCTTCCGAATGCCGCCTGCTTTTGTATATCTTCCCGCCGAATGGCAAGACCCGGCAGAAAATCAGCATCGGAAAACACTACCGTTGCAACAGTGCTCCAAGAAAACTCGTTGCCGTATCGAGTAGGCAACGGGTCTGGCGACAAGCTCCGCTTTATTGACCTTTTCTGCGGCATAGGCGGGTTCCGCCTAGCTTTTGACCGCGTGGGTTGCGAGTGCGTTTTCTCCTCGGACTGGAATGAGAAGGCACAGGAAACCTACGAGGCCAATTTCGGTGAGCGCCCGCATGGCGACATCTACTCCGTGCCCGACAATGCCATCCCGCCCCACAACATTCTCTGCGCTGGGTTTCCATGCCAGCCATTCAGCATCGCCGGTGTCTCCAAAAAACTGAGCCTCGGTAAAAAGCACGGCTTCGAAGACAAGGAGCAGGGAAATCTCTTTTTCAAACTGGCGGAATTGATTGACCACCACAGGCCCGACGCCTTTGTGCTGGAGAACGTCAAAAATCTCAAAGGCCACGATAAGGGGAATACATTCCGAATCATTTGGGAAACACTAACCGAACATCTCGGCTACCATGTATATCACAAGGTTATTGATGCGCGAAGTGTCGTGCCACAGCACCGCGAACGCATCTTCCTTGTAGGTTTTAGAGAGGTCCGACATTTCGAGTTTCCGGAATTTCCAGCGGATGGCCCTAAGCTCGAATCCATACTTGAACCCGAAGTGCCGGATAAATACACACTCACGGACCACCTGTGGAAATACCTTCAAGACTACGCCGCAAAACACAAGGCAGCCGGCAACGGCTTTGGCTTTGGGCTGGTAACGGGCAAAGATGTTACACGGACATTAAGCGCCCGCTATTACAAGGATGGTTCTGAAATTCTGATCGCGCAGGGATCACGAAAAAACCCCCGCCGCTTGACACCGCGTGAATGCGCACGCCTCATGGGCTATCCAAAGGATTTCAAAATCCCCGTGTCCGACATGCAGGCATACAAGCAGTTTGGCAACTCGGTTGTCGTTCCAGTCGTTGAGCGGATTGCGCGGGCTGTGGTTGAAGCACTGCAACGCGCAATTGACTACCGCCCCGATTTGGTTCTCCACGACCGTAAATCGCGAAAAATAATACCGGCCGCGAAGGATACTGAGCGGGCAGTGAAATACACCATCACCACAAAAAGGAAAAAGCATGAGTGAACAATTGTTGGAGTTGCTACCCGACCCGGTTCGAATGGTCGAAGGTCTGAGAGACACCGGTTATTTGTTCAATACAGCGGTCGCAGATGTCGTGGACAATTCCGTCGCCGCCGACGCAAGTGTCATAGATATATTCATCGGCATGGATTTCAGAGGACGGGTCACACTGGCGATATTTGACGACGGTATCGGCATGGACAAGGACGCCTTGGTGAACGCTATGAAATACGGGTCGAAGCCGCGCCCGTCACCGTCGAGCCTGGGAAAATTCGGTCTGGGCCTCAAAACCGCCTCGACGGCTTTTTGTCGCTGCCTTTCCGTAATATCGCGCGCCGAAGGTAAAGCCCCGTTGCTTCGGGCTACTTGGGATTTGGACCGCGTCAAAAAAGCCAACAAGTGGGAACTCGTCCTAGACGAAGCTGCCCCGCAGCAAGTAAAGGATTTTGAAAAAATCATTGGCGACAAGCGCGGAACGATGGTCGTCTGGGAAAATGTTGACCGCTTGATCAGGGCCACGACGGACGCAAACAAAGCGTCAGCCAAAAAGGCGCTGGCAAAGGCCACCGAAGGATTGCGCGACCATCTTTCTACCGTCTATCAGCGCTTCTTGGATTCCACCGACAAGCGGGCGCGAAATCTTAAGCTACGACTCAATGGCGAAGAAATTCTGCCGTGGGATCCATTTTGTATGGCCGAGTCGGAGCTTGTGGCAGAGGAGACCGCAAAAGTGGAACTGACCGGCGGTGTCGAAGCCTCTTTCACCATGAAGGCGTATGTCCTGCCTCGGAAAGAGGAGTTTTCCTCGCCCGAAGCAGCCAAGCGCGCACAGATTAGCAACCCGAGGCAGGGAATTTACATCTACCGCGAACAGCGATTGATTCACGGCCCGGACTGGCTCGGCATGTTTTCCAAAGAACCGCACTTCAGCCTTTTGCGGGTCGAATTTTCGTTCGACCACAAACTGGATGAGGCATTTCAGATAGACATTAAGAAGTCACAGATAATTCTGAATGAAACGCTGTATGATTTTGTCCTAGATTTTCTGACACCACCCCGGCGTGCGGCAGAGGAGGCATATCGAAAGGGCACACACGCGAAGACCTCAGTCATTTCCAAATCCGCTCACGATAGTTCCAATCGCAACATCAGCGGCAAGGAAGACCAAATCTCCAAGCCTGCCATTCAATCCCTTGATGCTGAGAAAAACGAGGCAGAGCTTATCAATAAGCAGGGTCCGGTCCGGTTGAAGTTGAAAATATCTTCGCCCGCAAAACCGACCGAGGTTCACATCCAACCCGTCCCCAGCATCAACGACGGCCTGCTTTGGGAGCCCTGCATCATTGACAAACACTACGGCGTGCAGATCAACACGTCCCATCCCTACTACCACAAGGTCTATCTGCCGAACCTGGCCCAAGGCGTTACAATCCAAGGCATGGACGCGCTTTTGTGGGGACTGTCGGTTGCGGAATTGAATTGCGTCAGTGACGCGACCAAGAACACGTTCACCGAGCTGCGTTATGAAGTGTCCCGCAACTTGCGAAAGCTCGTGGAGGATTTGCCGGAGCCTGACACGGAGAAATGAACAGTGACACGCTAAAGTTTGTGATTCACCAAGTCGCCGACCGAATCGGTCTGGCGATAAACGCGCGCATGGTTAATTCCACCGACGGGCAGGCGTGCGAGTGCGTCCCGGCGGACGGCCATCCGAATGAATCATTTGCCATTCGATTCAATCTGAACTGGCGCAGCGCCGAAGCCGTCTTTGTGCCGGGCCGCTTTTCAGCGCCGCTCATCCAGCAAATGGGCGCCAGCGGTTCCGATGGACGCCAGACCTTTGCGTCATTCGCGAAGGGATTTGAGACGAAACGCATCCGAACCCAGATGCGGGTCAATGGCGGCGATGTCAACCCGGCGAACCCGGAGGGTTGGCCGGGTTCATGGCAACGTCTTGAGCTTTCGCTTCGCACCCCGCCCCTTGTAATCGAACAGCAGGATGAAGCTCTCAACGAGAAACTTGTTCTGGAGCTTGTCGTCCCATTCTTCGGCATGATGGCCGCGCTCATCGGGGTTGAGGAAAACGAACCGGAGACGACCGGCGAAACCGAGGGCCGGACCACGCAGACAGTCGGCGTGCGTTACGAACGCAAAAAAATTAACCGCGAGGCCTGCATCCAGTTGAAGGGTTCAAGATGCCTTGTTTGCGGCTTTGATTTTGCCGAAATCTACGGGCCGGTTGGAATCGGTTACGTCGAAATCCATCACGTCAAACCGATTGCCACCTTGGAGGCTGAATATCGGCTGAATATCGAAACCGATCTGGTCCCGCTCTGCGCAAACTGCCATGCGATGGCGCATCGCGAAAACCCGCCCATTCCGGTGGAAAACTTGAAATTGCTGGTGGACGGGCGGCGGAAGGCAGCGGCCACATTAAAATAAACCGCCATGCCTGTTAAACTGGTCAGTTCAGCCCTCCTTGAGGTTTTCACAGGCGAGACCAGCATTTTACCCACGGCGGAGGAAATCTACGCCGCCGTTTTTGAGGGCGCAGCCAGTGTGCGCGGCATTCCTGTCAGCGGCGAAGAATTTTTGGCGACAGGCTTGGATTTTTCCAGCGACGCCGCCGACCCGCTCGTCGTTCTGGAAAGCAGCGCGCATCCGGGCGCGCCGGAGATAAATTGCCGGCTGGTCGCCAGACAGCAGACCTTTGAGGCGGACGTTCCGAGCCACAACGGGGCATTGCTCGACTACGCGATTGGCGGCGGACGGTGGGTTCCGCTGCTCGCCGGCACGGTTGATGATGCGAAGAAATTTCTGACCGATTCCGGGTTGTCGCATTTTGGGCCGCTGACGCTCGCCCAATACATGAGGCTTCTCCGTTTGACCAACCCGTCTTTGACGGTCGCCGACAGAACGGCGAATGCGCTCCAGGCATCTGCGGTGGCTCCCCAGCTTTCCGGGGAACCACCGGTCACATTTACCGGCAGCCTCTATCCCTACCAGCTTGATGGCTATCGCTGGCTTTCATTCATGAATCGCGGCGGTCTTGGCTGCATCATTGCGGATGAAATGGGCCTCGGCAAAACGGTGCAGGTGATTTGCCTCATCTTGGAGGAAGTGCAGGCAGGCCGCCGGCCAAACCTTGTTGTCGCACCGGCCACGCTGCTTGAAAACTGGCGGCGCGAGCTTGCCCGGTTCGGTCCCAATCTGAATGTGTTGATTCATGCCGGAAGCAGGCGGACAGGCCTGGCCGACCAGCTCCGCCCCTTTGACGTGGTTATCGCGTCATTTGAAACCGCTGTCGCGGACGTTTCACTTTTCAGGAATGTCCGCTGGAATCTCCTCATCCTCGATGAAGCGCAGGGCATCAAGAATCCAGGGGCGAAGCGCTCGATCCAGTTGAAAACGATACCCCGCAAAATCGCCATCGCCGTCACCGGCACGCCGGTTGAAAACCGGCTGAGTGATCTTTGGTCTGTCACGGACTTTGCCGTTCCATCACTTTTGGGAAAACTTTCTGAATTTGAAAAGCGGCATCCCGATACGCTCGACGGGGCGGCTTTGTTGGAGCCGGTGGTTTCACCCATCATTCTCCGCCGCCGGGTTGCCGAGGTGGCGAAAGACCTGCCCGAGCGCATTGATATTCCCCAGCCGCTGGAACTCGACGCCGAATCTGCCGAAGCCTACGAACAAATCCGCGCGGCGGCGGCAGCCGAAAATTCAGGCGCGGCCACCATCGCCGCGCTTACCAAGTTGCGGATGTTCTGCACCCATCCGTGGATTGCCGACCGCATGCGTGAGGTGCCGGACGCGGCCAACTGCTCCGTGAAGTTCAGCCGCCTGCTGGAAATTCTTGAGGAAATCATTGCCGAGGGAGGCAAGGCTCTCATCTTCACTTCGTATCAGCAGAGCATTGACCTATTGGTTTCGGAAATCGCTTCGCGGACCGGAATCCCAACCGACTTTATTGATGGGCGCGTGCCGGTGCCGGAACGGCAGCAAAAAGTGGATGCCTTTGGCGCGCTGCCGAAATCCGCCGTGCTGGTCCTCAATCCAAAGGCCGCAGGAGTGGGTCTCAACATCACCGCCGCCAATCATGTCATTCACTACAATCTCGAATGGAATCCGGCGGTCGAGGATCAGGCGTCGGCGCGGGCACATCGGCGCGGCCAGACTCGCCCCGTCACGGTGCATCGTTTTTTTTACATCAACACGGTCGAGGACGTGATTGACGACCGGATGACCCGCAAACGTGAACTGGCGACCACCGCCATCGTCGGCACTGACGGCCGCGATCAGGAAATGGATGACATCTTGCGCGCTTTAAGAATTTCCCCGGCTCCAAGACACCAGAAATAAATCAAATCTCATGGCTACCAATGCGATTGAAAAAACGTTGAGCAAAAACGACACCGGCGAAACCGGCGGCCATCAGGCCGGCATTCTCGTCCCGAAAGACCCGGAAATTCTCGGCTTTTTTCCTCAACTTGAGGCAAAGATTAAGAATCCGAGAGTGCCACTAGATTTGCTGGACGACACGGGCCGCGAATGGACATTCATGTTCATTTATTACAACAACAAGTTTTTTGACGGCACACGTAACGAATACCGAATCACGGGTATGACGGCCTTCTTGCGTGAGTTCAATTTGAAGGCAGGCGACAAAGTTATTCTACGCCGGGAATCACCTCGGATTTTGCGCATCACGTTTAAACGCGCCGGTGAACAGCAGGGGGTGTTGAAACTCTCTTCGACTTGGAAGGTCATAGACGCCGAATTTTGAAACCAAACCTGTGATTTCATCCTGGTCAAGAGGGATTAGCCTGGTAGCCTGGATGCCATGAAAGATTGCATCTATATCCCGCCGTCCTGTCGGGCGGCTGAAAAGCATCTGAGCTTTGCTTTCAAAAAGGGGCTGAATGGCCTCACCAAAAAGGAATTTGTCCGCGGCTGGTGCTCGCTTTCGTTTCTTTATCCCGGCCTGCATCCCGATGGATTCGCGTCGCGCGGCAGCGGTTGGCCGAAGCACTTCAAACCATTTGCGGCGGAGGCATGGCGTCGCTTCGAGTCTGGCGAACTCACCGACAACGAGCTTTATTGCTATCAGGCCGCCAAGGCGCGCATCGGCAAGGAGCGCAACGAAGTGATGCGCAAGACACCGTGGTTGATGACTGACCACTTTTCGGTCTGACGATTCATGCCCGACGTATTCACCAAGGCGAAACGCTCCGAAGTCATGTCCCGAATTCGCGGACACGGCAACAAGGACACAGAGGTTGCCTTGATGAAACTCCTGCGCATTCACCGCGTCACCGGTTGGCGTCGCAAGCAACCTGTCTTTGGAAAGCCGGACTTTGTATTTCGCAAGGCCCGGGTTGCGGTGTTCGTGGACGGGTGCTTCTGGCACGGATGCCCGAAGCATTGCAACACACCGGCCAACAATCGCGCATTCTGGAGAACCAAGCTCGCCGCCAACCTGGCCCGTGACCGCCGCGTGAATCGTGAACTTCGCAAACTTGGTTGGCGCGTCGTGCGAATTTGGGAACACGATCTCGCCAGAAGGGGCGCGGTCTGCATCCGTCGGATTCAGGCCGCGATAAACTCGTCACGCTCCGCTTCCACGTAGCCCGCGTCGGCAAATCGCTTCACGATCTTGCGGAATCGCTCGTCTGCGCTGTCCACGAAATCGCGGAAATACCACCGATCTCCAACCGGCGTCCTGAGAATCGCCCGCCCGTTGATGTCGCGCAAAAATTCCGGGTAGCGCGCAAACCCGAAAACGGTTTCACATCCTCGCTCATCGGTGACGACCAGAATGACTGCTCGCTCCGGCGCAAGACGACAATGGCCGAGGGTGGGACTGAAATCCCACGCTTGCCGCTCATCCGGCAGCACCACGCCCTTAAGGCGTTCATCCTCGAGATGCACACCACGAACCACGCGCCGGGCAAATTCGCGTCGCTCCGGAGTATCAAAGGTCGCGTCGAGAACAATCGTGGGGTGGAAACCCATCGCTTGAGCGTCCGCTTCCACCAATTTCAGGAACTCGACAAGTTTCCCGGCAGTGACATTGGTCTCCGCCGCCAACGTGAAATAATAGCTCAATCCCATGTTAGTTTTCCTTTACTGGTTTGGATTTCTTGGGTGACTTCTTTGGCGTAATGGCGAACCACTTCTTGCCATCCGCCTCACGGACGAGTTCGCGGTAGTGTTTGAAAATCATTCCCGGACTGTTTCCCGCTTCCAGAGCCACTTGGGCCACGTTCTGTGTCTGCGCCACGCGGTAGGAAATAAACGAGTGCCGCAGGGCATTGTGTTTCCAGAGGAACGGATTCCAGCCCTCATCCTCCGCCGTCTCCGCGCCCGGGCGCACACTGCGCCGGCTGCGACGCTGATTGCGCGGCAGCTTGGCCAGCCGTTCGACGGCCGCGTTGTCCGCCTCCAGCAGCTTCGCCTTGCTCACCCCGTTGGCTTTGGCCCATGCCGCCCGCCGCTTCTCATTAACGCGCCGGGTGAGTTCCACAAACTGGAGAACCATGTTCGCGTAATTGCAAATCTCGCCAGCTTCGCGCCAGTGATCCTTCAGCCAGCACCGCAAGTTCGGCAGAATCGGAATCACCCGCCGGCTCGCCGTCTTGGCCGTGCCCGCTTTGATCTCGATGATGCCCGCCTTGCGCTTCACGTGCGACCAGTCCAGTCGCTGCAATTCCGCGTGCCGCACTCCCGCGAAGGCGCTGATGGCGAGAAACGGAATGTGCTCTGGTGAAGCCACGGCCAGCAGTTCCGCCATTTCCTCCGGTGAATAGATTTCAATTTCCCCATCACCGTCCCGCGCTAACGGCACGGCGTTGAGTTCATCATGGTCCGTCGGCAGGTACCTCCGCGATATGGCGAAATTGAACAGCGCCTGGACTGAATTGCGAAGGTTGTTCCGCGTGCGCGGCCCCACTTTCAGATCGCGCAACCATGCG
>DAOLDN010000136.1:0-8464 GCA_035327385.1 Verrucomicrobiota bacterium
TGGTTCGAACTCTACAATCTCACCAACCGGCCTGTGGACCTGAGCGCGGTTTCGTTGTCCGACGATCCTTCGATCATTGGCGAGGGCAAATTCCTTCCCGCGCCGCTCAGCTTCATCGGCGCGAATGGATTCGTGAAATGGGTGGCCGACGGCACCGCGGGACAGGGCCGCAATCACGTCAACTTTGCGCTGGATGGCGACGGGGATTCCGTCCTGCTCTACGCCAACAACGGCGGAAACTTCGCTCTCGTGCATGGGGTCTCCTTCGGAGCGGAAACCAGCGGCGTCTCGCGAGGCAGTCTGCCCGACGGCACGAACAACGCCGTGGCCTTCCCCGGCACGGCGTCACCCGGCGAAAGCAACTACCGCCTGCTCACCAACGTGTTCATCAGCGAGGCGCTCACGCACACCGACCCGCCCCTGGAGGATGCCGTTGAATTCTACAACCCGACACCCTCGCCTGTGAACATCGGCGGCTGGTTCCTCAGCAACAGCAGGTCCGAGCGGCGCAAATATCAAATCCCCGGCGGCACCACGATTCCAGCCGGCGGCTTTCTCGTGATTTATGAAGTTCAATTCAACAATGGCACAACCAACGCCTTCGCCCTGAATTCCGCCCGGGGCGGAGAGATAGGGCTTTCCCAGGCCACGGGCGGCGTCGAATCCGGCGAACGCGCCGCCGCCACTTTTGGTGCGGCGTTCAACGGAGTCTCCTTCGGCCGCGTCGTCACCAGCGGCGGCGTGGATTTCGTGCCGCTCACGCAACGCACGTTTGGCGTGGACAGTCCCGCCAGCCTCGCGCAGTTCCGCACCGGCACGGGCCTGGCCAATGCCGCACCCGTCATCGGGCCGGTCATCATCAATGAGATTTTCTACCACCCGTCCGGTGGCACGAACGGCAGCGAAGAGTTCATCGAACTGCACAACAACACCGGCGGGCCGGTGGCGCTTTACGATCCGGCGTATCCGGCCAATCGCTGGAAACTGGGCGGCGGCATCAACTTCACCTTCCCCGCCGCTCAGAGTCTTGCCGCCGGGGCGTATCTGCTCGTGGTGGATTTCGATCCCACGAACACCACGCAGCTCGCGGACTTCCGCGCGCGCTACGGCATCAACGTCAGCGTGCCTGTCTATGGTCCGTTCTCCGGCAAACTGGCCAACGACGCCGATGACGTGGAGTTGTATCGCCCTGACACACCGCAGCAGCCTCCAGCGCAGGACGCGGGCTTTGTGCCCTACGTGCTGGCCGATCGCGTCAGTTACACGGATGCCTATCCCTGGCCCGCTGGCGATGTGGATGGCGGTGGAAAGTCGTTGCAGCGGCTTGCTGCGAATCTATATGGCAACGAAGCGTTGAACTGGACCGGTGCCACGCCAACACCCGGTGCGAACAATGCCGGCAACGTCAACCTCGACTCCGACATGGACGGGATTCCCGACGATGCGGAAGATTTGATGGGATTGGATCGGAACAATCCGCTCGATGCCGCGCTCGACAACGATCTGGACGGCATGTCGAACCTTCAGGAATACCTGGCGGGCACAAACCACGAGGACCCCAACAGCAATCTGCGTTTTTCCCAGATCAGTGTGGGATCCAGCGTGACACTGACATTCGCCACCGTCTCGAACAGGACATATTCCGTGCTCTACAAAAACGCCATCGCTGATGCGGGTTGGACGAAACTCGACGACGTATCCGCGACCGGAACCAACGGCGTGAGGAGTGTGGTGGATTCGTCGCCGTCCGCTTCAGGTCGTTACTATCGGATCGTCACGCCAGGGCAGCAGCCGTAGCGTCGCCAGTGTCCTGGAGTGCGGCGGGGAGCGAAGCGCCACGCCGCTTTTACGGTGGCAGGAAGCGTAAGTTCACTTGAATGCCGTTCACGGATTCGAAAGCGGTGTTGCCGACCGCGCTTTGCCAGAGCGCTCCAAAACCTCGCCGCCGAAATGAACAATCCACTTGTTCGAAACGAATGACTTACATGTGTAGTGTTACAAGAGTCCCCGTCATCGTCGGATTCTCTGCATAACAAAACTCACAACTGCCCAGAGTGTGAACAGAGCGCCCATGCTTATCGAAAATGGATCAGAAGGGACATCTGGACGAAAAGATATACCCCAGAAAAGAAAAACGACTCCCATAATCAAAAGGAAGAGAGGAAGAATGGGGGCGCCTCGCTGTGCTGACCTGGCTCCGGAGACCATCGCGTTAAGTTTCGCGACCTGCTGTTCGCAGCGATTCTTACAGGCGCATACAGTGTCAACGTCCACGACGCAATCGGGACAAAGTGCTCGCCCACATGACCTACAGATTGCCACGGCGTCAACTGTGTGGTGTGTGAAACATTTCATGATTGCGTGAGGACTGGTATCCAGTTCGATTTCAGCTCCCAAGATGTCCGGGTGTTCACAGCGCGACTCTATTTCCAGCTTCCGATTTCGTCAATAATGGTGGAGGCAGGTAGAAGCTCCGGCAGGATTTATTTGGAATCACCGCGCTTGAGGCCGACTTCCTGGGCGATGTCGTCGAACTCCTGATGGCTGACCTGTTCGAGTTGTTTGCCGCGCGCCTTCAACTTCTCGTTGATCTTGATGGCTGTTTCGGTCATGCGCTCGTGTGTTTCCTCCGAGCCTCCGACGAGGGCAAAGTTCGCACCCTGGGTGACGCGCTTGTGCCCGTCAGAATCCAGCCCCACGCCCAGCATCATCGCCTTGCGCCGTTTGCTTTTGTTTTGACCGTTGTTCGCCACACAAAGAGCGTACGGGCGTGACTTTGTGCGGTCAAGCAGAGGTCGCCGGTAAAGCCCGGCAAACGCATGTCATCACGTTTGATGGTAGCGGCTGTCGCGCTGCGACAGCCCCGCCCGCGCAGAGCGGGCGGAACAGATGGCGAACGCCAGATTCCGTGGGATTGCGCCGCTCTGCGCGGCGCTACTGGTCGCAGCGCGGCCAGTTCCACCGATTCGAGCGCGATGTGTCACGTTGGCCGACAAGGATTCAACTTGCGCTGCACACGGCAGTCACTAATCCTTTCGTCGGGATATGAATTACAAAATCTCGGATCGGGCTGCTTCACTTTCGCCGTCGCTGACCCTCGCCATTGATTCCAAAGCCAAAGCCATGAAGGCTGCGGGCGAGGATGTCGTGGGATTCGGCGCTGGCGAACCGGACTTCGACACACCGCAACACATCAAGGACGCCTGCGCGAAGGCGCTGGCCGACGGATTCACAAAATACACGCCGGCGGCGGGCATTCCCGAGTTGCGCCAGGCCATCGCGGACAAGTTCAAGCGCGAGAACGGTCTCACCTACAAACCGTCGCAGATCATCACCTCGTGCGGTGGCAAACATTCCTGCTACAACGTCATTCTCGCCACCTGTCAGGAGGGCGACGAGGTCATCATTCCGTCGCCGTACTGGTTGAGTTATCCGGAAATGGTGAAGCTGGCGGGTGCGAAGCCTGTCATCATCGAAACGACGGACAAAACGGAGTTCAAGGTCACGCCCGGGCAATTGCGCGCCGCCATCACGCCGAACACGCGGTTGTTCGTTCTTAATTCACCCAGCAATCCCACTGGCAGCGTCTATACACCCGAGGAGACGAAGGCGCTCGGCGACATTTGCGTGGAGAAGGGCGTGCTCATCATGAGCGACGAGATTTACGAGCACCTGCTTTACGATGGCGCGAAAGTCAAAAGCGTGGCGAGCTTTTCGCAGGCGCACTACGACCACACGATCATCGTGCACGGCTTCGCCAAGGCGTGGAGCATGACCGGCTGGCGACTGGGCTTTCTGGCCGCGCCCGAACCGATTGCGAAGGCAATTGACGCCGTGCAAAGCCACAGCACGAGCAACCCGACGTCGTTTGCGCAAAAAGGCGCGGTGGCCGCGCTGAACGGTCCGCAGGATCATCTGCAAAAGTGGCTCGTGGAATTCGACAAGCGCCGCAAGTTCGCGCATCAGAAACTGAATTCCATTCCCGGCATCACGTGTGTGAATGCCAAGGGTGCGTTCTACTTGTTCCCGAACATTTCCGGCACCGGGCTGAAGTCATCCGAATTTTGCGCGAAGCTGTTGGAACAGGAAAAAGTCGCCGCTGTGCCGGGCATTGCCTTCGGCGCGGACGATTACCTCCGCATCAGCTACGCGACCAGCATGGCGAACATCGAGAAGGGACTGGATCGGATGGATCGCTTCGTGCGCGGGTTGAGGGAATAGATAGACCCGCCCTAATTGATTTCTTGCCCATCCGGTAGTTGACCTGGAAGCAGGAAGGTTTTAACGAGTTCGCCTTCGCCACATGCGGTAAAACCGGGAAATGTCTTGAACCACTTGCCTTCAGGAACTTCCGGCTCGGTATCCAGCCAGCGGGCAAGCAGCGTGAGTTGATCGGGTGAAATGTTCCGTTGACGCATCCGCGTCAGAAGGTGTGCGAGAAGTGGTTGAGGCAGCTTCTGGCGGCGGACTTTAGGCATGTGATTGGCCGCCGTAGAACCCGCTCTCAATCTTTTCCTGCAAACGGTCGGCTTCCGCAGGGTCTGTCGCCTCGATCATTTGCTTGGCAAGCTGGCCCAATTCCTCCGGGCTGAGTTGACGGCTTTCTGCTGCGCGGCGGGCAAACTCAATGACTCTGCTTTGCTCGGCTTGCGGCAACCGCTTTATCTCATCAATGATTTCAGCCGCTGTCATGTTACCACACTACTTTCTTGGGTGTTGAGGCGCAAGTTGCCGTTCGTGGATGGCGTCGAAGTCGCCAACTACAAGTGGCGTCGTGAGCTTATCGGCGGCTTCCAGCAACCAGGCTTCCAATTCTGGCGTGACCGCTAAAGGGTTCTTTTGTTGTTCACGGATGGAGCGGATGACGTCGTTGACCAGTTCGCTGGCGTCGGCGCAGATACCGGAGCGCACCTGGTCTTGAAGGAAATCCTCAACATCTCTGGCCAAAGCGACTGTCATGGCCAAAATTCTATGGCTGGTTGGCGTCGTTTGCAAGTTGCTGTTGCCTCCGGTCTGCCCGCTTCTTTGCTGCCATTCCAGATTGTTTGATTCGCGAAATTCGCAGTTGCAGTTGGGGATTACCACTGCATCAGCTAGGCGACCAGCATGGCGAACATCGAGTAGGGATTGGAGCGGATGGACCGGTTTGTGCGCGGGTTGAAGGTCTTAGGAGGCGCGGCTTGGACTCCGATACTGTGTGATGGCCGCTGTTAAAACCGATATTGCAGTCTGAAGATGGCGATTGTGTCACGGCCTCCCTCATCCAGCGCCTCGATGTCGTCATCGGCGATGATTCGCACGACGCTGACGCTCATGCGGAGGTTTTCCGTGGCATACCAATTGAGCGTTGCCGTCTGTGACCGGAATTCCTGCGACGATTGCGTGTAGTCCGTCAGGCCAAAATTGTAGAAATCACGGTCAATGTCGGCGTTGGAATAGCGTATGGCGATTTCCCACGCGTTGGGTCCGGGCGGCTTGACGGAGTTCTGGGAGAAGATGCGGCCGTCGTAGTGTTCACCCGTGATCATCCAGGACAACGTCGCCTGCCAGCTCGTTGTTTCGCTGGTTCTCAGGTCGCGTTTGCCGACTGGCGTGTCCGCTCCGTTGTAGCCGCCAAATGTGTCGTCCATGTAGGCTCGCACGGGGCCGACTTCAAAACCACAGGTGTAGGTGAAGAACTGGACTGAATCGGCTTTGAAATCAATGGTGTCGAACATCCGTGTGCCGGCAGGATCCCGAATGAGCAGTTCTCCGTCCCAATCCCACGAGTGAAGGTATCCTACGCCCCCAAACACACCGCCCGCGATGCGTTTGAACCACGATGCGTCTGGTTCGACCCAGGATCTCAGCGGTTTGGTGAATATGCGTCCCGAGAGTCGGGGGCCCATCACATTGTTACCGTTCGCGTCGAATCCTTCCCCGATCCCGAATGCGGCGTCCCATTCGATCAAGCCTTCGCCATGCTGACCCTCCGCCCGCAGCGCCCAGTCCGATCCGTAGTCAATGTAGTATCCGTAGGCGTGAGTGATGGACGAGAGGTTCTCCAGGTAATAACCGTTTTCCAACCCCAGCGGCAACGGCATCAACCCTGCGGAGAGTCGCAACCACGACAATTCCTCCCATGAAACGAATGCCTCGTAGAGATTGTGCGAGGTGTTTGCGCCTTTGAGATCGCCCGCGATTCGGAAGCGCCAGGCGTCATCGTAACTGCCCTCGAGAATCGGCTTGGCAATGGGCATGTAAACGCCGGAAGGCGGGTCCTTGTGCTCGTCGTGGTGCATGTATTGCACGGCATAAACTCCGCCGAAGTGAAACTTCCACTTCTCGTCCTGCGATTCCAAGCGCAGGCCTTCAGTGAGGCTGAAATCCCAGCCTTCGGCGCAAATGCCTTGTGCCGCCGTGCAAGCCAGCGCAACGGGCACCGTAAGAATAAACGAATCTACAGAGGTTCTTGGCAGTGGTTTCATTGGATTTGTGGCCTGCCATCTGTCGTCAGCGACCATCGCTGAACCGCCAACCGGCAACCGCTGAGAACCGCAACACCGTTGATGCCGAAATGGCACGCCTCGTAAATTTCTTCGCCAAGCCCCAGTCGTCAAGTGGCGGCAAGGAACTTTTTTTTCGGACTCAGTATGTGAGGCAAATGTTCCCTCGGCGCGTCCGCAACTTGCCAATCTGGGAATGGGCGTTCCAATCGTGGAAACCGGTGAATATGGACTTCAAAAGTCGCGGAAAGCGGAAAACGCCGCCGGTTCGAGCGAGAACCGGCGGCGTAATTATGTCAGGAGGCAGTGGGCTTAATGATTGCGGCGGCGGAAGATGAGGACTGCGGCAAGACCCAGGCCTGCCAGGGCTGTGGTCGTGGGTTCGGGAACCAGACCGGGCGAGCCGTAGCCATTGCCGTTCGGGGCGGCGAAACTGCCGAAGACCGCGTTGGTGGCGACCGTGTAACGGGCGGTGCCGGGTGTGTTGCCGAAATTGGGATCCCAGATTGCGGATTGGGTGTTGAGACCTCCGGCGGAAACTCCGGCATGGCCTCCGGTCGAAGCATCGCCGCTGGAACGCGTGAACCCTCCGGCAGCATAATTCAGAGAGACGACCGGATTGTTGGCGTCGTCAAAAAGCGTCACGCGGTCGTTTTGGCCCAGGCCGATCTGCACGCTGACGGACAGAACCTGGACCGACAGATCAAGCCCCCAGACATTCCGAAAACCGGCAACGTCCGTCGTGTCGGGGAGAATGATGATGGATTCGCCGGAGGCGATAGAAATCCCCAGAGGCAGCAGCGAAGCGCCGGGCGTGTCCGAATCGTCATCCCAACTCCACGGGGTCGCGCCGTTGAAAAGGTTGACGGGCGAAAGGCCGAAGTTGGTCAGTTCCCAAAAGTCGCCGCCTGAGGCGTTGGAGTTGATTTCAGTGACAAGCAATTGCGCGTTCGAGAATTGCGGCGCGAGCGCGGCGGCGGCGAGGACGGCCAGTGTTTTTTTAAGTGAGGTCTTCATGATTGTTTTGTGTTTCGATTTGTTTCGGGATGTTCTGCTGATCGGGTGACATTCGCGTGACGGGTGACTGACGAATCCGTGAATTCGGGCTTCGTCAATCCGGTTCAGTTTGGATTCTTGTTCGGGTCGGGTGTCCAGATGATGTCAGCCTGGGGAAAGATGGCCTTGCCCTTGTTGGGGTTTCCGGCGGTGGTTTCCACCACGCGTCTTCCCTTGAGCGTTTCGGTGTGACCGTCCACGAAAACGAGGTTGCCGCTTCCACCGTGTCGCGCCGAGAAACGGCTCGCGTAGCTTGCCGGCTGGCCGAGGTCGGTGGTGGACTGTGACGGGTCCACTCTCGTTTCTCCCGTCAACAGGTTTTCGAGAAAGATCACCGTTTGGGACGCCCTTTTAATAGTGGCGGTGCGGATGGAGGATTGCCCGTCGTCAATGAGTTTCGAGTTCATGGAAATGGAGAACAGCACGTTGGGGGAGGTTTCGGGATTGGCGGGAAACTTCGCGTTGGGACAATGGAACAGGCTGTCGGGCGCGTAAAATTTGGCGCGTTCATTCACGAACTGTGACGCCGGCCGCAGGCCCAACAAACGGGGCAGTGCGTTGTACCAGACGTCGGCGCTGGCCGGATCGAACACCTGCGCCCAGTTGTTGAGAGCGCTGCTGGCACCGGCGGCCTCGCGCGGCAGATAATCGCGGGATTCGTCGTAATACATCGTCGCCGCCAGGCCCCACTGCTTGAGCTTGTTCATGCAGGCGGTGCGCTGGGCTGCCATCCTGGCCCGGCTCAACGCGGGCAGCAGCATCGCAGCGAGAATGGCGATGATTGCGATGACGACGAGCAGTTCAATGAGCGTGAAGGCGCGGGTTTTCATGGAACAACTATTGTGACGCGACCGCGGTAATAGCGCTGCGGCGGCGTTGCGGAATCAAACACGGTCGTCGTCCCGCCGGTTGCCGTGAGATTG
>DAOLDN010000137.1:0-8443 GCA_035327385.1 Verrucomicrobiota bacterium
CGCATCGCCATCATCGGCGGTGGCCCGGCGGGCTTGGGTTGCGCAGCAGAACTGGCGCAGCTTGGACATTCACCGGTCGTGTTCGAGAAAAAGCTGGAGGCCGGTGGATTGAACACTTACGGCATCGCTTACTACAAAATGCCGCCGCAGGTGAGCATTGATGAAGTCGAGATGATCAAATCGCTCGGCGTGGAGTTTCGATGTGGCGTCGAAGTCGGCAAGGACATCACTGTCGCACAACTGGAAAAAGAATTTGACGCCATCTTTGTCGGCATCGGCTTGAGCGGCAGTCCGAAGCTTGGCATTCCGGGCGAAGATTTGCCTGAAGTTGTGGATGCGCTGAAATTCATCGAGGAAATCCACAGCAAGCCGCTGCATCAGGTGGCGGTGGGCGAACGTGTGGCGGTCATCGGCGGCGGCAATACGGCGATTGACGCGGTCACACAGGCCAAGCGACTCGGCGCGCGCGATGCTGCGATTGTCTATCGTCGGACACAGGCTGACATGTCTGCTTACGAATTCGAGCAGGAACTCGCGGGCACGGATGGCGCGCGGTTCATGTTCAACGTTGTACCGGTGGAGGTTCTTTCCAGCGGCGGCCACGTCACTGGATTGAAGCTGGCTCGCACCGCCAGCACAAATGGCAAGTTGCAGGTTTTGCCCGGCACGGAATTCGTCGAACCGTTCGACATGATCATCAAGGCGATTGGCGAGGAAAAGCAAGCTGGGTTGCTCAAGAAACTTTTCCCGAATCTCGAACTCGACAAACGCGGCGTGGTGGTGCGGAACGCCGACACCGGTCAGACAAATCTCCCGAAGGTCTTCACTGGCGGCGATTGCGCCAACGGCGGACGCGAAGTGGTCAACGCTGTGGCCGAAGGCAAGAAGGCCGCACGGGGCATTCACGCGATGTTCGCTGGCGAGAAGGTTTCCGGTCCGGTGCAGGCTTCGCGGCTCGGCGTGAAAGGCGCGCCGCCCATCGGCTCGGGTTTTGACAAGCCCATTCGCGTGCCGGAACTTGAAGAGGCATATTTCGCAGAGCGAAAATGAAGCACCAAATTCCAACATCCAAGCTCCATAGAAGAACCAAGGACCAAACTCCAATGGCTGCCAAAGTCGAGGTATATTCCGAGGCCCAATCTGGTGGTTGGGAGTTGAACGAGAGTGCGGATGGAAATGGCGCGGGGCGGCATGCCTTCGACTTGGAGGAGCGGACTGCTCAGTTTGGCGAAGCGATCATCCGATTCGTTAAAAAGATCCCGCGCAACCCCGAGAACAATCGTTTGATCGATCAATTGGTCGGTTGCGGCACGAGCGTAGGTGCAAATTATTGCGAAGCCAACGAAGGCGTCTCAAAGAAGGACTTCAAGAACACCATCGGACGTTGTGTCAAGGAAGCCAAGGAGACGAAATTCTTTCTGCGCATGATTGCCGCTTCCGAACCGGCGCTTGCCGACGAAGCTCGTTCGCTTTATCGAGAAGCGAAGGAATTGCATCTGATTTTTGCAAGCATCTACAGAAAATGACAATGAAACATCCAAGCACCAACATCCAAGCTCCAGAGAAACCTCAAGCACCAAGCTCCAAGCAACTGCGTCGTTCCAATGCGGATTGGTATTTGGTTCTTGGTGCTTCTCTGGATGTTGGAGCTTGGAACTTGGAGCTTATTTATGGCTGACCTATCCATCAATTGCGCCGGCATCAAGTCACCGAATCCATTTTGGGTCGCCAGCGGCCCGCCGGCCAATACCGGCTACCAGGCGCATCGCGCATTTGATGCAGGCTGGGGCGGCGTCGTGTGGAAAACCATCGGCGATCCCATCGTCAATGTCTCCTCTCGTTACTCGGCGTTGAATCTCGGACAGACACGCATGGTCGGGTTCAACAACATCGAACTCATCAGCGACCGCTCGCCGGAAACCAATTTCAAGGAAATCGCCGAGGTCAAGAAACGCTGGCCGAATCACGCCGTCATCGCGTCGCTCATGGTGGACACACGCGAGCGCTGGCACGAATTCGTGAAACGCTCCGAGGACGCCGGTGCGGATGGCATCGAGTTGAACTTCGGTTGCCCACACGGCATGTGCGAGCGCGGCATGGGCTCGGCCGTCGGGCAAAGGCCGGAGGTGGCCGAAACCATTGTCGGCTGGGTGATGGAAGTCGCGAAGATTCCCGTGCTCACCAAACTCACGCCGAACATCACCGACGTCGTTTACGCCGCCCGCGCCGCCAAACGCGCCAAGAGCAATGGCATTTCGCTCATCAACACCATCAACAGCATCACGCAGGTCAATCTCGACAATCTTTGCCCCGAGCCATTTGTCGCCGGACGCAGCACGCACGGCGGTTATTGCGGCCCAGCGGTGAAACCGATTGCGTTGAACATGGTGCAGAGTTGCGCGGCGGATCCCGAGGTGCAGTTGCCGATTTCCGGCATTGGCGGAATTTCGAACTGGCGCGACGCCGCCGAATTCATCGCGCTCGGTTCGACGAGCGTGCAGGTTTGCACTGCCATCATGCACTACGGCTTCCGTATCGTGGAAGACATGGCCGAGGGTCTGAGCGATTATCTCGACTCCAAGGGCATGAAGAGCGTGAACGAGTTGATCGGCAAAGCCGTGCCGACGCTGCAAAAATGGGAGACGCTCGACCTGCATTACAAGCGCATCGCGAGCATTGATTACGACAAGTGCATCGGCTGCAACCTGTGCTACATCGCCTGCGAGGACGGCGCGCACCAGGCCATCGCGCTCGTGCCGCCGAATGGACACGGACTCGGCCCAGGCCGCGTGCCCGGCAAGCCGATTCCCGAGATCAAGGAACACGAATGTGTCGGCTGCAATCTTTGCTCGCTCGTTTGCCCGGTGGATAATTGCATCACGATGGTCAGCGTGGACACGAAGCGCGCGAAAATGAGCTGGAGCGACTATCAGTCGAAACTGGAACGCGGCGAAATGAAGCCGATTCCGGCGCATCCGTGACGGGATTGCCCGAACGCCAATCCCGGCTTAGACTCGAATGTATGAACGCAACTGCGAATGCAATCTGGCAGAAGCATCCTGGCCTCGCCTGGTCGAATCCGGCAGCGGATGATGCGACTCGCATTCGGGCTGCACTGCTCAGGCCGCAATTCTCCCGTCTGCTTGATATCGCGGTCGAGTTTGGCTTTGATCGCGTCGCGCGAGAATGGGCGGAACTTCAACTCGATGAGAGCCTCGAAGTTGACCGCGCCCGCGATGCCGTGGAACGCATACTCATTCACATTCAACAGGGATTCGCCATTGCTGCCACCCGCCACTGAGAAGGTCTGGAACTATCTGCAAAAGCAGCCTGCGCTGGCGGGTTTTGTTCTGGCGGGCGGCTCGGCGTTGTCACTGCTCATCAAGCATCGCTTGAGCGAGGATCTGGATTTCGTCTGTCTGCAAGCGCGTCTGCCACGGCAGAAGCTCGAAATGCTTTGTCGAAGCGCGGGCGAAGACGGGTTTCGCTTTGTTTCAACCGACGACGAAGCCGCCTTGCAGGAGTTTGCCAACGATGGGATGGAGTTGCGCGACTATCAACAGGACTATCTCGTCAACGCTGCGGTAAAAGTTTCCTTCTTTGCCCCGGACGAAGCGCAACGAAAGGCGTTCTCATCCGCAACGGAATCTGGAGTCCGGGTCGCAACCTTGCCGGAGCTATTCAAGTCGAAGGCGCTCGTCAGTGCTGTGCGTTCCAAGACTCGCGACTGGCTTGACTTGTTTTTGCTGCTGCGCGACCACGGATTCACTTTGCGCGATTACCGGGCAGCGTTTGTTCAAGCGGGGAATCCGTTGCAGGCGGACACCGGACTGGCACGTTTGTGCGGCGGCGTGCCTCAACGCGACGACGAAGGCTACGCGCATCTGCTCGCCAATCCACCCTCGCTCGAAGAAATGAAACACTTCTTCATCGCCCAACGCGACAAACTTGAAGTGGAACTGGCAGCGGAGGCGGTGTCGCGGAAACCGATATGATCACCCACCACGTCAAAGTTTCGCCGTCGAAGGCAGCGCTTCCAAAGAACGAGCAGCTCGCGTGGAAGATTGCCGAGGTCGCTTCCGCCAAAGCTCCCGCTGATGACAACGCCAGTGAGATGGTCATCAACCGCATTATTGACAACGCCGCAGTTGCCATTGCTGCCATCAACCGGAGTCCCGTTGCCAACGCGCGCACCCAGGCGCTGGCGCATCCGCGTCCGGATGGCGCGGTGCTTTTTGGCCTGACTTCCCACCAACGCGTGGAATGCGAATGGGCTGCGTGGGCCAACGGTGTCGCCGTGCGCGAACTGGACATGCACGACACATTTCTCGCCGCGGACTATTCGCATCCAGCCGACAACATTCCCGCGCTGCTGGCTGTCGCGCAACAGTGCGGTCGCAATGGCGCGGATTTGTTGCGGGGAATTCTCGTCGCCTACGAAATCCAGATGGATCTGGTTCGGGCCATCTGTCTGCACGAACACAAGAAAGATCACATTGCCCATCTCGGTCCGTCCGTCGCGGCGGGCCTGGGTGCGATGCTGAAGCTGGACACGGACACCATTTATCAAGCCGTGCAACAGGCCGTGCATGTGTGTTTCACCACGCGCCAGTCGCGCAAGGGTGAGATTTCCAGTTGGAAGGCTCACGCACCGGCGCACGCGGGAAAACTGGCGATTGAAGCTGTGGACCCCGCGATGCGCGGCGAGAATAGCCCATCGCCGATTTATGAGGGCGAAGACAGCGTCATCGCCTGGATGCTGGGCGGCAAGAACGCGAGCTATGATGTGCCGTTGCCCGCGCCCGGCGAGCCGTGCGTTGCGATTCTCGATTCCTACACCAAGGAACATTCTGCCGAGTATCAGGCCCAGGCGTGGATTGATCTCGCATTCAAGTTGCGCAAACAGATTCCCGATCTGAAGGCGATCCGCGAAATCGTGACTCACACGAGCCATCACACGCATTTCGTCATCGGCACAGGCGCGAACGATCCACAGAAGTCCGATCCGAATGCCAGTCGGGAGACGCTGGACCACAGCATCATGTTCATCTTCGCGGCGGCGCTGCACACCGGCTTCTGGCATCACGTGAAAAGCTATGCGCCAGAAGTGGTGAGGAATCCTGAGGTCATTTCACTCTGGCACAAGATAACAACGTGCGAAGACAAAGAGTGGACACGGCGCTATCACTCGACTGATCCAGGCGAAAAGGCCTTTGGTGGACGCGTGGAGATCATATTTAACGACGGCAAGAAACTCACGGACGAAATCGCCGTGGCCAACGCACATCCGCTCGGTGCGAAACCCTTTTCGCGTCCCGACTACATCCGCAAGTTTCAGATGCTGGCTGGGGATTTGATCGCATCTGACGAGAGCGAGCGATTCTTGAAACTCGTTCAGCGTCTGCCTGAATTGACGGCAGCGGAGGTGTGTGAGCTGAACGTCGGGTTGCCAGCGGATAAACTGACTTGCTCCGTGCGTGACCAGCGGGGAATATTTTGACATGAAAGTTCCAAGCTCCAACATCCAAGCTCCCGAGAAACTTCAACAACCAAGCTCCAAACCAATCGGTGTGCGGTTTGAATTGGATATTGAAGTTTGGAGCTTCTCTGGATGTTGGAGCTTGGGGTTTGGAGCTTGTTAATATGCTTACCGCCACCAAATCCGCAGCCGACAAGCGCAAGGCATTCCGTGCTGCGCTCCAGTCCGGCAAGCTGCTGCGCATGCCCGGTGCGTTCTCGCCGCTCGTCGCGATGGCGATTCAGCGGCATGGTTTCGATGGTGTTTATGTTTCCGGCGCGGCGTTGTCGGCAGATTTGGGTTTGCCGGACATTGGGTTGACGACATTGCAAGAGGTTGCTGCGCGTGGTGGCACGATTGCACGCGCGACGAATTTGCCGGCATTGATTGACGCAGACACCGGCTTTGGCGAAGCGTTGAACACGGCAAGGACAATTCAAACTCTGGAGGATGCCGGGCTTGGCGGCTGCCATCTGGAAGACCAGGTGAACCCCAAACGCTGTGGTCACCTCGACGGCAAATCACTGGTTTCAAAGCAGGTGATGGTGGAAAAGATTCGCGCAGCGGTGACGGCAAAACGGGACAAGAATTTCGTTGTCATGGCCCGCACTGACGCGCGTGCTTCGGAGGGAATTGAAGGCTCGATTGAGCGTGCGAAGGCTTACGTCGCTGCCGGTGCGGACGCCATCTTTCCTGAAGCGTTGCAAAACGAAAGGGAGTTCGAGCAGTTCCGCAAAGCCATCAAAGTTCCGTTGCTGGCGAACATGACAGAGTTCGGCAAAAGCAAATTACTGACGGCGAAACAGCTTTCCGACCTCGGCTACAACATCGTGATTTATCCGGTGACGACACTGCGACTGGCCATGAAGGCGATCGAGGACGGGCTGGGAACAATCAAGAGCGAAGGCACTCAGGAATCGGTCGTGAAGAAAATGCAGACGCGGGCCGAACTGTATGAGTTGCTGCGCTACGAGGAGTATGCGCAGTTCGACAAGGACGTTTTCGATTTTAAGTTGTGACCGAATGAAGCTCCAAGCGCCAACATCCAAGCTCCAGAGAAGCTCCAAGCACCAACCTTCAATGCGAGCAACGGGTGGCTCGGGTTGGAGTTTGAGGTTTGGAACTTCTCTGGATGTTGGAGCTTGGATTTTGGAGGTTTCACCATGAGCGACGAGACAATTCATAAAGGCCTTGATGGCGTGGTCGTGGATTCGACGCGCATCTCGAAAGTGATGCCGGAGATCAACTCGCTCGTTTACTTCGGCTATCCGGTGCAGGAACTGGCGGAGCATTGCAGTTTCGAGGAGGTCGCGTGGCTCATCTGGCACGGCGAATTGCCGGATGCAAAGCAACTCGCTGCAATGCAGGCTGACGAGCGGTCGCGCCGCAACATCAGCCCGGCGTTGCTGGATGTGATTCGCAAAGCCCCGCGAACCGCACATCCGATGGATGTGTTGCGAACGGGCGTGAGTTTCTTGGGCATGGAGGATTCTGCACCGGACAAAACTGATGCCGCCACGAATCTCAGTCGCTCTGTGGATTTGCTGGCGAAGATTCCGACAATGATCGGCGCATTTACGCGATTTCGCAAAGGACAGGAGTTCATTCCACCGCGCAACGACCTGAGCATCGCGGAGAACTTCTTTCACGTCTGTTTCGGTAAAGTGCCCGCGCCGGAGGTGGTGAAGGCGTTTGACGTTTCTCTGGTGCTTTATGCCGAGCACGGGTTCAACGCGTCCACGTTCACGACGCGCGTCATCGTGTCGAGTTTGTCCGATCTTTACAGCGGCGTGACAGGCGGGATAGCGTCACTCAAAGGCCCGTTGCACGGCGGCGCGAACGAGGCGGTGATGAAGATGCTGATCGAAATCGGCGAACCGTCGCGCGCGAAGGAATGGATGCTGACCGCGCTGCGCGAAAAGCGCAAGGTGATGGGCTTTGGCCATCGAGTCTATAAGAGCGGCGATTCGCGCGTGCCGACGATGAAGAAATACGCGCAGAAGATGGCGGCGTTCACCGGGCAGGCGAAGTGGCTGGAGATTGCGGACATTCTCGAAGCCACGATGATTGAGCAGAAGAAGATTTACCCGAACCTGGATTTTCCGAGCGGCCCGGCGTATTACATGATGGGCATTGATGTGGACATGTACACGCCGATTTTCGTGATGGCGCGCATCACCGGCTGGACGGCGCACATCATGGAGCAACTGGCGGAGAACACGTTGATCCGCCCGTTGTCGAATTACACCGGGCCGGCGCAGAGAAGTGTAAAGCCGCTGGGAAAAAGGTAACTCATGTCTGAATCTGCGATTACCATGAACGAGTTTGATATGTCCAAATCTCTTCAAGAGCTCGAAGGCCAGGATTGGGGTGAGCCTGATTTTGACACACACCTCGTCCGCGAGTGTCACCGGCTGCGTCGCATCCCGCTAAAGGATTTTAGTGTCGAGAATCTGAGAATCATGATTGGTCAGAACATTGGTCTGCCTTTTCTAATTCCACTGGCAATGAACCATCTTCGCAAGAATCCACTGGCCGAGGGAAACTACTATGCGGGCGACTTACTCGTGAACGTTTTGCGGGTTGAGCGAGAGTTTTGGTCAACAGACCCGTCGTTGAGACTAGAACTGGCAAGAATTGCTGACGAAGCATTTGAGATTCCTACAATCACAACGATAGAATTTGAGTCAATCCGGGAGGCTTACGATTCCTTTTTAGCCGCCTCGAAGCAACAAGAGTAACTTTATGTCTCCAACACTTGAACCCTGTCCTTTTTACATCGGCGGCGAATGGCTGACGCCTAAAGTCGCTGGCACGCCTGTTTTTAATCCGTCCATCGGTGAGGTTATCGCCGAATGCCCGGTCGGCACGGCTGCCGATGTGAACGCCGCCGTGGAGGCCGCACACGCGGCGTTCCCCGCATGG
>DAOLDN010000138.1:0-8436 GCA_035327385.1 Verrucomicrobiota bacterium
GTCATGCGCGCCAACCAGCTGAGGCTCGAAATCGTCGGCCTCATCAAGGGCTTCAACTCCCTGTTCAACCCGCGCGTGCCGCACGTCCACCTCAATCCGCTCTATCAGGAAATCCCCGAACTGGACCCCACCAAGGGCGGAACGCTCATCGGTTCGTCCCGCGATTTCGTGGACCCGTCCAAAAAAGACGACCTCGACACGGTGGCGTCACGGTTGAAAAGCCTCGGCATCGAGGGACTGGTGTGCATCGGCGGCGATGGAACGCTCAACGGCCTTCAACCGCTGGCCGAACGGCTGCCCGTGGTGCTCGCGCCCAAGACGATTGACAACGATCTGGGGCTGAATTACCCGAGCGAACCCAACGAGTGGGTGCGCGTCAACGATGCATCCTCCAAACGCGGTTACAAATACAAGCACTCGCCTTCCGGCGCGATGTTTGACCTCAACCACATCGTCAATTACGTCACGCCCGGCTACGCCACGTCTGTGTTCGTTTCCGCCAGCGGTGTCGAACGCATCCGCACCACCGCCGAGAGCCATCGCCGCATCGCCATCATCGAGGTCATGGGCCGCCATTCCGGTTACATCGCCCTCGGCACCGCATACGGCCAGCCGGACATCATCCTCATCCCGGAACATCCGCTCGACCTCGAACACCTTTGCGAGCGCGTCAAACACATCTACGACCTCCAGAAAAACGTCGTCATCGTCTGCGGCGAAGGCATCGTGGACGCGGCGGGCAACGAACTGGGCGCTGAAACCAAATCCACCGACCCGTCCGGCAACGTGGTGTTGAGCGGCGCGGCGGAGGCGTTGCGCTCAAAGCTCATCCAGATGATCGGCGACCGCTACTTCCAGTTGTATCGTCGCGGCGATTCGGCCAAGGAGGCCATCTTCACGCGCAAAGTCGGCCACACGCAACGCGGCGGGCGGCCCATTCTTTTTGACCGGTTCTACGCGGCGCAACTGGGGTCGAAGGCGGTTGACCTTCTCGTCGAAGGTCGCAACAATGCAGTCTCAATATTGCAGTATAATTCGACGAAAGGGTTTCATGTGGAGGGCTACGACGCGAACCGATTTCGCGATCGCTGGGGACTCATCCACGCCCGCCACATGCACCCCGCGCTGTACGATCCGATGTTGATGAAGCCTTCAAAACTGGGAATCGAATATCTCCTGCCCATTTTCACCGACGCCATCGGCAACGATGACGCCGAGCACATGCGGCAGACGTTGTTCGATCCCGGCAATCTGGCGCAGCCTTACCATTCGGTGAACACAGACGTCCACAAGCGCATCCGCTATTTGGAAGCGGCTTGAAACCCGGTCCTTTTTTAACCATGTCCACTGATCAAACACCGACCGCCGCCGGCCTGTTGCCTCTCATCAACGTCAAACTCGCGTTGCTCGGCTTCGATCCCGTCAAATTGACGGCCTCCCCCGAAATCACCGACGCCGTCTCCCTGCTCGTCGCCCAATTCCGGGAAAAGGAGCGGCTGCTCGCCAATCACCTCTGCCCCGCCGACCATCGCATCCAGACGTTCGTCTACGATTACCTCGAGGACGTTCACGTCGCGCGACTGCCGTTGCGGACGCTTACTCTCGACCGCGCTGGCATGGCGCGTGTGCTTTCTCTACCGGTGGACAAGGACGAATACACGTCGGAAATCCTCAGTTCCTACCGCGTCAAACAGGGCGTGCTCCACAACCCCCGCAGCGACCGCCGCACCACGGCGGGGATTTTCCACGTTGCCGAAGGCGGACTGCCGATTCCGGACGACAAAATCAGCGTTCCCAAGGCGACGTTCGCAAAAATGTTGAGCTACGCCGTCGCGCCCCCCGCGTCCTCTTTGAGACTGCCCTTCACCGCCACCCAGCCGAAGCTCGCGGAATGTTTCGTCTCGTTGCTGCTGCGACCGCTGGTCTGTCCTGAAGTCCCCGGGTTCACTGCGGAAAAGCGCATGGAAGTCCGCTTCTTCGCACCCGGCAGCCTCGTCGCCAATCTTGATTTTGTGGAAAGCATTTTTGGAAACGGCGGCGATCCGAACCTTCCCGAAAACGACGCCGCACTCGATGTCGAACACTGGACCGGCCACACCGGCTGCGTCATCCTCGCACCGCACCTGACCACCATCACCAAGAAGGACGCCGGCCTGCCGCATTGGGACAAAGCCACCGAACGCCAGCGCCGCGACGGCATGTGCTGGAAGGACGAATGGGAATTCTACAACAACGGCCAGGCCTTCAAACTTACCTGCCGCGACACCACCGGCGTCATCGTCACGCTCATCGCCGACAACTACTTCGGCTACTGCAAAAAAGAGGTCAAAACCCAGATCAGTTACGCCGCCAACCTCTTCGGTCTTTGCGAAGAAGAACATGCCGGCGGCGCACTGGTCTTTCCCTGCTACGATCTCGGCGAGGAATTCAGCGGCGACAAGCATGTCAAACGCATGGGCCACACCTACGCCGAAGCCAGCGTCATCAACAAGGATCTCATGGACGTCCGCCCCGAAGGCTGCGCGGTGGACAAGACCTGGCCAGACATCATTTACGTGCCCGAGGACGCAAGCTTCGATCTCCATAAACAACGAATCACCTGGCCGGGCGGCGGCACAAGCGGACGCTCCATCAAACTGCTGCCGGGTAAAACCTACATCCGCCCCTCCGGCTACAAGGTGCGAATGGAAAAGCCCGGCCCCAACCGCGCCTGGCGGCTGGTGGGCACGGTCGCCGAGGGCATCGTCTGTCACAAACCCTGCACCGTCTCCGGAGGCGGCAAATCCGAAATCTCCAAACCCATCACCGACGCCATTCTGACAGGGCCCGTTTTTGTGGCTGACTTCAGGAAGGACTTTGACCGCGTCCAGGAATTGATAGACCGCGACTACAGCACACGCTTCAAGGGCAAATCCAAGAGCGACACGCGCTCGATACTCTCCCCGGAACGTTCCCTGGGATCGGTCATCAAACTGCTCACACCGGACGAACTGGACTACACGGCCGAATACAACACATGGCTCGAAAAAGTTCCGCAATACATCAAGGAACTCGTCTTTGTGGTGAAACGATACTACACGCCGGAATGGGGCACGAACTGGCGCGAACACTTCAGCGTGGACATCATCAACGGAGTCCCCGCCAACGAACTCAAGTGCGACAACCAGAAACTCATCACCACCTACCTGCGCGTGGGATTTGATTCCGACGGCCTTTGGCGCACGTTCGGATTGCGCAAGGATTTCAATCCGGCGCTGAAAATCCAGCAGGAGGACGACATCACCGCTTCGGTTGTCGTGCCGCACGGCATCTTCCAGCAACTGCCCGAGACCGACGGCGAACACTCCGTCAAAATCGTCCAGAACTGCGAGGCGCGCCTCTTCCAACGCCCCGACGACGCCATTCATCGCGGTTACGACAAGCAGACCGAATCCGACTTCGCGCGCTCCGACAATTTCTTTTCCAATTACGAACCCCTGCCCGCAGCCACCGCCCGCGATTTGATCGAGGAAGCCATCGGCTTCCACCAGTTCACAGAGCCGATGCAAAAGATGATCCGGGACGTGGCACAAACGGGCACACCGGCGTGGTTCGTTTCAACCGCGGAACCGCGCATCGTGGACGGCAAACCCAGCAAGAATCCGCGTTACCTGCAAATCCGGCCCGATCTCATCAATCCACGCGAAACCTACGTCGCGCAGATGGGCGCACGACTGCGCCGCCGGCTGCCGCCGGACAAGAAAATCCTGACGCCCGTCGCCGCAGTGCTTGCAGGCCGCCGCAACAATCCGCCCGAACCCGGCATCCGCCCGCTGGCCTGCTACAACCCGGTCCATTACATGGAACTGCCCGAACTGTTCATGGAATTCATTTGCAGCATGACGGGCAAATCGCCATCCACGACGGGCGCAGGATCGGAAGGCGCGCTGACCAAAGGCCCGTTCAACGCGCTGCCGCCCATCATTGACCTCAACAACGCGCTCGTCTCCTGGATACTCACGGGCCACCACGGCTTTGTCACAGCCGCGGGCTATGTCGGCCCGAAGGCGCGCGTGGACCACGACATCAGCCTGCTCATGCCCGAGGTCTGGTGCCGCATGACAGCGCAGGAACGCGACCCTCAATACCTCATCACCCAGGGTTGCCTTGAGAAATGCGATGACTTTGAACACAAAGGCAAACCTGTCCTCGCCAGCCGCCTTGGTTATCGCATCAACTCGCGATTCATCCGCACCTTCTTCGGACGCGTGTTCAACCATCCCCACGCCGTGTTGACCGAGGAGATGCTCAAACCCGAACTCCAGGACATGGAGGTTTTCGTGGATGGCATGAACAACATCATCGCCACGCAGAAGCGCGTCGCAAAACAATACTTTGACGACGGCAGCATCGCCAACGCCTGCCCGCCGTTGAAGGCGTTGTTGCACATCATGCTGCACGACCAGTGGGAGGGGAAGGGACTCGATGACGCTGAATTCCGCAGACTGTTCACACTCGACAGCCTGCTTGCCAGCGATTGGTATGGCGCGCGGCTGAAGGCCAAACAGGCCGTGGACCGGAAACTCTGGCGGCGGCATGTCGAGTATCTTGAAAAGTTTTTGAAACGGGCCAGTCACGCGGATGAAGCCGCACGCCTGGGCATTCCGGAGAGGCTCGTATTGGCACGCAGGAAACTGGAGGAAGTGGATTCACCTGACTATCCCAAGACCCAGGCAGGGACGTTGGGCGCGGAGCCTCTTGAGGCTTATTGCGCCGCAGGCTGAACACAATTGACCAAACCACGATGAAAGGCGGACCGGGCGGCAATCCGACCCGGCTTCCGGCGCAATTTGAAACTGAAACATTCAACCTGAAATCCGCATGGCCATTCACGTCGCCCTCCACCACAAGACGCACTACAAATACGATCGCCTGATCAATCTCGGCCCGCAGGTGGTGCGACTGCGCCCCGCGCCGCATTCGCGCACGCGCATCCTGAGCTACTCGCTCAAGGTCGAGCCGGGCGGCCATTTCATCAACTGGCACCAAGACCCCCAATCCAACTGGAACGCGCGCCTCGTATTCACAGAGAAGACGAAAGAGTTCTGCGTCGAAGTGGACCTGGTGGCAGAGATGGCGGTGTTGAATCCGTTTGATTTCTTTCTTGAGCCGGACGCGGAGCGATTTCCGTTCAGCTACGATCACGCGCTGGATCACGAGTTGGCGCCGTTCCGTTTGAAATGCTCGGCGACACCGCAGTTCTCGAAGTATCTGGGCGCAGTGAAGCGTGAATTGTTTAGCGGAAAGGGAAGCGACACGGCCCACGAATCCGTGCCTCATTCGGAAACGCCCGTGGACGTTCATCACGGCGGCGGTGTGCTGCCAGCGGCAGGCGTGTTGCAACCGGCGGAATCCAGGGACAATCGCCCGCGCACGATTGATTTTCTGGTGGCGCTGAATCAACGGATCTGGAAGGACACGAAATACACGATCCGTCTTGAGCCCGGCGTGCAGACGCCGGAGGAGACGCTGCAACTGGCGAGCGGTTCGTGCCGGGATTCGGCATGGCTGCTGGTGCAGTTGCTGAGGCATTGCGGCCTGGCGGCGCGGTTTGTCAGCGGCTATTTGATTCAATTGAAGCCGGACGTGAAATCGCTCGACGGTCCAAGCGGTACGGAAAAGGATTTCACCGATCTCCACGCCTGGTGCGAAGTGTACCTGCCGGGCGCGGGCTGGATCGGGCTTGATCCGACATCGGGATTACTGGCCGGGGAAGGACACATTCCGCTCGCGGCCACGCCCGACCCGACGAGCGCGGCGCCAATCAGCGGTTTGCTTGACGAGTGCAAGTGCGAATTCACCCACGAAATGAACGTGACGCGCATCTTCGAGTCGCCGCGCGTCACGCTGCCCTACACCGATGAGCAATGGAGCGGCATACAATCGCTCGGCCACGCGATTGATGCCGACCTGAAAAAGAACGACGTGCGGCTGACGATGGGCGGTGAACCAACGTTCGTTTCGATTGATGACCCTGACGGCAAGGAATGGAATTTCACCGCTGTCTCGCACAAGAAACGTGTTCTGTCCGGCGAACTCATCAAGCGTTTGCGTCGCAAATTCGCGCCCGGCTCGCTGCTGCATTACGGCCAGGGCAAATGGTATCCCGGCGAACAACTCCCGCGCTGGGCGCTTGGCTGTTACTGGCGCAAGGACGGTGTGCCAATCTGGAAGGACGATTCGCTCATCGCCGATGAATCCAAGGATTACGGCCACGGGGCGAGCGACGCCAAGGCGTTGCTGGAGCGCATTTCCCGCGTCGTTGGCGCTGATCCGAAATACATGGTTCCCGCCTACGAAGACGCGTTTTATTACACATGGAAGGAGCGGCGGCTGCCGTCGAATGTCACGCCGGAAAAAGCCAATCTCAAAGACAAACTGGAACGCGACCGCATCGCGCGCATTTTCCAGAAAGGACTTGGCGAGGTCGTCGGTTACGCGCTACCCATCAAGCGTTGCTGGTATCCGCCTTCGCAAAGCTTCGGCGCGACAAGTGGCGAACCAGGAGGCTTGCCGCGCCGCAGCGAAGCGCAGGCGGGCTGGATGTCGGGCGCATGGTTTTTGCGCGATGACGACACGCTCTGGCTGATTCCCGGCGATTCCGCAATGGGCCTGCGCCTGCCGCTCGATTCCATTCCGTGGGTCGCCGAAAAGGAATACCCATGGAACTGGCAACAGGACCCGTCGACCCCGGATCTGCCGCAACTGCCCAAGGAATTCCCTTACAAGGTCCGCAGACCCGAAACCACCGGACAATATTTCATCCGACGCCGAGGCGGCGCGCCTTTGCCGGTCGGCTACGGCCCGGGCCAACGAGCGCAGGAACTCGGTGAATTGGAAGAAGAGCGCGTCGAATTGCCGCCGCTCCCGCCAGAATACGATCCAAATCTTCGCCCGGTTCAGGGCCAAAGCGCGCCATGGATCGTCCGCACCGCGATGTGCGTCGAGCCGCGCGACGGACGCCTGCACGTTTTCATGCCGCCGGTCGCTACCACGGAAGATTATCTGGATCTGGTTGCGGGCATAGAAACCGCCGTCACTGAAATGGGTCTGCCCGTCATCATCGAAGGCGAAACACCGCCGCGCGATCCACGCCTGAACAAGCTCGCCGTCACGCCAGACCCCGGCGTCATCGAGGTCAATCTCCACCCAAGTCATTCGTGGGACGAACTCGTGGAACGCACCACGGTGCTTTACGAGGAGGCACGTCTCACGCGACTTGGCACGGAAAAATTCATGCTCGATGGCCGTCACACCGGCACAGGCGGCGGCAACCACATCATCATCGGCGGCGAAACGCCGTCCGACTCGCCGATCCTGCGCCGGCCTGATTTGCTGCGGTCGCTCATCACTTACTGGCAGAATCATCCTTCGTTGAGCTGGCTTTTCAGCGGCCTGTTCATCGGCCCGACATCGCAGGCACCGCGCATTGACGAAGCGCGCAATGATTCGCTTTACGAACTCGATGTCGCGTTCAAGGAACTGGAGCGCAGCACCAGCGCTTTCGGTTACACGCCGCCGTGGCTTTGTGACCGTTTGTTCCGCAATTTGCTCGTTGATTCCAGCGGCAACACGCATCGCTCCGAGTTTTCGATTGATAAACTGTTTTCGCCCGAGAGCAGCGCGGGCAGGCTTGGGCTCGTGGAAATGCGCGCGTTCGAGATGCCACCGCACTCGCAAATGAGCCTGGCGCAACACCTGTTGTTGCGCGGTTTGATCGCAAAGTTCTGGAACGAACCTTACAAGAACGGCCTCGTGCGCTGGGGCACGGACATCCACGACCGCTGGATGCTGCCGCACTTCTGTGAAACGGATTTCAAGGACGTCGTCCGCGACTTGCGCGACGCGGGTTATCCGTTCGAATTTGACTGGTTCGCGCCACACTTCGAGTTCCGTTTTCCGTTCATCGGCGACCTCGCGCAACGCGACATCAACATCGAACTTCGGACCGCGCTTGAACCGTGGCACGTTCTCGGCGAAGAACCGGGCGGCGGCGGCACGGTGCGTTACGTGGACAGCTCGCTCGAACGTTTGCAGGTCAAGGCACAGGGACTGACGGGCGACCGCTTCGCCATCACCGTCGGCGGTCATCGGCTGCCGTTGCATCCCACGGGCACCAACGGCGAATTTGTCGCAGGCGTCCGCTATCGCGCGTGGCAGCCGCCGGAGTGTTTGCAGCCCACCATCGGCGTTCACACGCCGCTGGTGTTCGATGTGGTGGACACCTGGAACGGTCTTTCACTCGGCGGTTGCACGTATCACGTAGCGCATCCCGGCGGTCGCAGCCACGACACATTCCCGGTGAACAGCTACGAGGCCGAAAGCCGCAGGCTGGCACGGTTCTTCCGCAACGGCCATTCCCAGGGCAGATTCACCGTCGCCCCGGCGAAGTTGAAT
>DAOLDN010000139.1:0-8420 GCA_035327385.1 Verrucomicrobiota bacterium
TGGACGTCCAGCTACGCCACGACGTGGCGCGCCCGGCAACGAGGTCACGCGCCAGACGCCGGGCTACGTCAACACGCTTCCCGCGGATTACGAGCGCCGCGCTTATCGGGGGTTGGATTACTATTACTGGGGCGGCTATTACTATTACCCCTACACCAACGACGGGCCGGTCATTTATGTGGAAGCTCCGGTCGTGAACGGTGAGCCTACGGTACCTCCGAGGCCGTATGTTTACACGCTGCCGGCGGGATACAAGATTGAAACCTTCAACGGGGTGAACTATTACGTGTATTACAGCTATTACTACTACGTGTATTACATCAATGGCCGCGCGGTGTATGTGCTGGCACCGGTCGTCAATGGTGTTCCCACGGTGCCGCCGCCGCCCTATTGAGGAGGGAATACGCGGGTTACACCGCGACTGCAGTTACATGGCAAGTTGTGGCTTTCGAAATCCGCTGCATTCTGGTTGAACCACCACGGTGACGGGGGGGCGAACAATTCCCCGTGCGGCATGCTCCAGTGAATGTCACTCAGATGTCATGCACTTTTTGCGAACACACATTTGAGCATGAGCATGGCGAGGACGAGCCAGTTCTGCCGACAGCGGATGCCTTTTACGAAATGGAAAACCCTTGATCATACCGGCGGCGTGGCTGCGGCGGCGTTGCTGACAACGCGGCTGACTCGCAGATTCGGCTCGTCGCCATCGTCAATGTGCTGACGCAAGTCGCACCGGAACACGGCGGGATCCCCAGTGGCCGGGGCACGATTCAAAGTGTCCGGCGATCTCCGCACCGCAGTTCGCGCAACGATTCCCGTTCAGGTTCCATTCGCCCAACTCGTACCAGTCGCGCTCGATGACCCGTGAGCCGCAGCCCGGACAGTAGGTGCTGCCGCCGCGCGAGTCATGCACGTTGCCCGTATAGACGTGGTGCAATCCCTTGGACAGCGCGATGTCGCGCGCGCGCGTCAACGTGCCGGGCGGCGTGCGCGGCTTGTCCAGCATTTTGAAATCCGGATGGAACGCCGTAAAATGCCACGGCACATCGGGGCCGAGGTTCGTCGCGATCCATTCCGCTCCCCAATGCAGTTGCGCGTCGCTGTCGTTCTCTCCGGGAATGAGCAACGACGTGATCTCGAACCACACGTCCGTTTCGTGTTTCAAAAACTTCAACGTTTCAAGCACCGGCGACAGCCGACCGAAACACAACTTGTGATAAAACTCCTCGCTGATACCCTTCAAATCCACGTTCGCCGCGTCCATGTGCCGGTAAAAATCGCCTCTCGATTCATCGGTCATGTATCCCGCCGTCACGGCCACGGTCCTGATGTCCTGCGCCCGGCAGGCGTCCGCCACGTCCATGGCGTATTCGGCGAAGATCACGGGGTCGTTGTAGGTGAAGGCGACGGATTTGCAGCCCAGCCGGGCGGCGGCTGCGGCAATGGTCCCGGGCGACGCCTCGTCCGCGAGCCTGTCGAATTCGCGCGCTTTGCTGATGTCCCAGTTCTGACAGAAACGGCAGCCGAGATTGCATCCGGCAGTGCCGAACGACAGCACGCTCGTTCCCGGATAGAAATGATTCAACGGCTTTTTCTCGATGGGGTCCACGCAGAACCCGCTGCTGCGTCCGTAGGTGGTGAGCACCATCCGGTCGTTGACGCGTTTGCGGACGAAACAAAAGCCGCGTTGCCCCTCGTTCAACCGGCAATAACGCGGGCACAACCCGCACTCGATCCGCCCGTCGTCGAGACGCTTCCACCATCGTCCGGGATGATCGCTTTCAATCATCGCTTTGCTCCTCGATGCTCCACCTTCGAGCCGGCCTCACAAATCCGTTTCACGACGAATCGCTGGAGCTGCACCGGCTCGGATTCGTCAATGCCGGCCTTTCGCCGCGCGATTCGCAATTGTTCGTCCACAGTCCCCACGCCTTCGATGTCCGGCAGCAACGCACCCTGCCGCCCGTCTCCGGCGCTGACCACAACACCGTAGCGGGCCGGGTCCAGTTCCGATTCCGACGCGACGGTTTCCAGTGGGAACACGACGCTGACCTCGAAGTTCAGATGTTCCAGTTCGCCGCGTTTGACGGGCGGAAATCGCTGGTCGTTGAACGCAGCGCAGCGGGCCACGCGCCAGGTTTCTGATGCCGTGTCCTCGCAACGCGGCGTCAGCGTGCCCACGCACCCGCGCAATTTGCCGCCCGGACCGCGGATCGTCACAAAAACTCCGTGCGCCGCTGACGGCTTATCGCGCGATTGAACACGAGATCGGCGATCGTAACCGGCGAAGGCCGATTCCACGGAACGACGCGCCAAACCCGGAAGTTCGTTCCATGCTTCGCAGCTGGCGATGTCCTCGTCAGCGCTGGCGGCGGCGGCGCGCGGTGTCCCCGATGTCCTCTCGTGCAGAATCGCAACGCCGTAGCCCACGCCGAACGGCCCCTCGTAGCCCAGCACCTGATGTCCGGCGGCGTTCCAATTCACGGCCGCCGCCGCCACCACGGTGGAATCCACGGCGTCCTCCGCCGCCAGTTCCTGCAATTCAGGATCAATCTCCAGCAATCCCCCGTAGTCGCCCTCTCGCAATCGCTCGATAAACACCCGATCAAAATCCTTCGCGCGCGGATGAAAACCGGCCGGCGCGCCGTGCTGCAACCGGTGACTCATGTCGCCACTGGCCACAACCGCCACCCGGCGTCCGACACGCCTTGCGGCGGCTGTGATGGATTCGCCCAGTTCGCGCAGGCCGTGTTCGCCGGGAAAATTCAGCCCGATGACCACGGCTGGCCCGCTCCAGCCCGCGTCGCCCAGATGCCACAACGGGACGGTCGCTCCGTGGTCCAGTTCTTCGCCCTCCAACCACCACGTCTTCACGCCGCGCGATCCTGCCTCCCGCACGATGGCTTCGGCCAGCGCGTTGTCGTTGGGAAAGTCCACGGCGCAACCTTCCGCTCCGAACTGCGCGAGCGATCCGTGGATGCGTTCGCCCGACCAGACCGCAAACGTGCCGTGCCGTCGCGGTGTGTGAGGTGAAATCACGATGACCGTGTCCGGCCCTGTGCTGTTGACGCGTCTGGCGGCGACGCGCATGGCGTGAATGGATGCCGAGGCGCGAATTCCCCTCTCACCGCCCACGTCCGGCACGAGCACCGGCGCGTGAGGCATCAACACCGCCATGATGACCTGGCCTTCAGGCATACCCGTTCATTCCCGATGGAGAGCATACACCCGCTCCGCTTCCGGTGAAAGGGGCCGGATGGGACGCTTTCCACCGGGGGTGAACTTCACAAAAAATGCCAGTCGCTGAACATGGCCGCCTGGCCGCACGGTTCGCCGCGTTCGGTGATGAGATTCCAGACCGTCGCGCGTTCGATTTGAAATCGCCGGCCCGATTTCGAGATGCGGACGCCCGAATAATCGTCAATGAACCCGCGCTCCGTCACCACCGCCAGCAACCGGGCGCGTTCCTCGCGCACGGGCGCTTCCGCAGTGAGCCGCGATGGCGTGCGAGTCAGTTCATCCCACGACATTTCCCACAGCGCCAGCGCGGCGGCATTTCCGTAGTTGAGCACCGGATCGGCTTGTGTCCCGTGCGAGACGAGAACAAACGGCGCGATAAAAAGATTCTTCGACAATCCCAGTGGATTGAACAATCCCGGCAACAAATCGCGGCCGGTGAAATGACGGTGACTGCGCGCCAGCACGGCGCTGTGCGCGATGACCGAATCTATTTGCCAGATGTTTTCCATCGCGCGCAAGCATGTGGATGCCGCGTCCGGCAATCAACCTGAAGTTGGGTTGTACGACTGTGATACGAGGTGAACTCAATCATGTCTGCTCTCTCGGACTCGTGCTTGCTCACAATTCGTCCTCGCGCTCGGCGTAAAACAGTTGGTGTGCGCGGTCATAGTCCGCATCCGGCACGAACACTTTGGCGGGGCGGTTCAGGTCGCCGTCGTCTGGAGCATCGGGATCATCGAATTGTTGCGTGGCGGCGATTCCGTGCTTTTCGAGCATGACGACGAGCATCTCGGTGTTGATGACCGGGCCGGTGTAGAACAGTTTCACGACGGGAATAAACCACGGACCCGTCCTCCGTGGCAAATCATGCTTGGCGGACGTGGCAGCCGTGATTGCAGACTTCGAGGTGGCTTCAAGAATATGGTCAGGACTGCGGAGGGCGGATGGACACGGATGAATACAGGTATTCAGGATTTCATTTTGACCTGGAGCGCGGCTGTGTCGTCCCGACCAGCTGCAGCATGCCTGTGCAAGTTCCGGACGGTAGCGCAAGCCGACGCGCTGCGGCTGGTGCTTCGCACACAGCCGCGCTCCACAGTAATCATTCCACCGGCATGGCCAGGCGGTTGGTCCAGACTCCGGAATTGGAATTCGCTTCGCGCAACCTCTCGACATTCAAAGATTGAACGCTGCCGTCTGACAAGCCGACGTTGCCTTTGCCGTCGTGCATTTCCGCTGTCCAGCCGATTTTGCTTAGGGATGTCAGTTCCATGATCCCGTTCGCCGGCAGTGGAACTTCGTTTGTCAGGTTGCGGTCGCCGGTGAGAAACATGGCCGGATACTCCTCCTGCGCGTCCACTCCCACGAAGTAGCTGACATTGGAATTGTTCAACGCCGTAAAATCTCGAGCAGGCTTTCGCGCGTCGGCGGGACAAACAAGCAGTTTCACCGCATACAACTCATTTGACATCACCTGCAAATGGCGAAACGGTTCGCCTGCGGCGACATATTCCAATGTACCCCCGTTATTGGTTGAAAAACTCATCGGATAACCCGGCGGACCACCGACACTCCATTGGCGAAAGCTCAAGCCAACGTTCTTGAGATTGCTCAAGCAGGCGACACGCTGATGGTAACGGGTTCGTTTGGACGAATTCGCGAGTACCACGGCGGCAAGCACCGCAATGACTGCGATGACAATCAACACCTCAATCAGAGTCAGTCCATTCTTGGAGTCCCTGTGATGTGCTTTCATGTGGCTGTATTTGTTTCCTACCACGGCATGGCGAGGCGGTTGGTGGCGACGCCGGAGTTGGCGAGACCTTCCCGAAGTTGCTCGGTGTTCCATGTCTGCACGCTGCCGTCTGACAGACACACGTTGCCCTTTTTGTCATGCAATTCTGCCGTCCAACCAACTGGGGTATCCGGCTGAATCTCGAGAATTCCGTTCGGTGAGGGTGTGCCGTTGGTCAGGTTGCGGTCGCCCGCGAGGAATCGGTCTGGCTTGACTTCATTGGCATCCAATCCGACGAAATAGCTTAAATTCGCATTTTGCAATTGGTCAAAACTTGCTGCTGGTGACCGCGCATGATCCGCAGGACAAA
This sequence comes from Verrucomicrobiota bacterium, assembly GCA_035327385.1. GTDB lineage: Bacteria > Verrucomicrobiota > Verrucomicrobiia > Limisphaerales > JADLHS01 > DAOLDN01. Next base: position 5,349 of record DAOLDN010000139.1, read on the forward strand.
TCAAATGTTTTGGCGCGATTGAGGTGTTTGACAGCGCCTGAAAATGGCGGAAAACCTCCTTTGTTTCCCTGTATTCGAATGTCCCATCCCAAATAGTTGATACTTCCATCGGAAATTCGCCACTGGCGCCCGTGTTCCATACACGGTAACTGATGCCAATCGTTTTGAGATTGTTCACACAATCACTCCTTTTCTTCTTTGCGCCACTCCGTGCAAGCGCAGGCAGCAGCATGACTGCGAGTGCTGTAACCAGACAAACAATCACCACCACTTCCATCCGTGTGATCGCCCGGTCCGGTTTCTTTCCGCACACTTTTATATTCATTGGCCCGCGCCTTCCCGCTCGGCCGAACGTTAGTCCTCGCGGAACGGTTTGTCCGCCGATTTTTTCCGGCGGAAGATATTGAACTTGTTGACGATGTTGCCGATGACTTCCCTGGGCGTGGAGGCGGCCTGTTGGATGGGATGACAGTGACCGCTGCACATGGGGCAAAGTCGCAGGTATTGGCCGGTGGTCATCTTGAGCAGGTGAACGCAGTTGCCGCAGAATTTTTTGCCGCACTTCGAACATTCCATGCTGGCGGGATGTTTCGGATTGTTCGCGCACGGTTCGGCGCTGTCGGGGTCGTGGGGCTTGGGCGCGTCCTTGACCTCCATTTGCACGTCGCCCAGGCGCAGGACATGGCCGGACTCCAGTTGCGCGCGGCCCACGGGCTGGTCGTTGACGAAGGTGCCGTTGGAGGAATCGAGGTCGCGGACAAACATGGAGTCTTCGCGAACGTCAATTTCACAGTGGAAGCGCGAGACGGTGTGGTGTTCGATGAGAAAATCATTCTCCGACGAGCGTCCAAGGCGGTTGATGCCGCTCTTGAGTTCGATGACGCCCGATGGCAGGCCGTCGCATGTGACCACCAGTTTTGCCATGTTTGACAATCCGTGTGTGTTTGGTTGCCGACTTCAACCCCTCAACGACCGGTGCAGGCCCGGTGATCACTGCATGCCTTTTGCGACTCCGCCGGGACTGCGCCTGACGCTTGGGAATGGATCTTCCATCCCACCCGACTGTTAGACAGCGTTTGCTACCGGATGCTTTGCGAAAAGTGTTTGACCGTCCTCCAGGTCATGGCTGTCGCTCCAACTCGCATCTGATGAAGGCATTGTGACTGTTTTCTTCGGCTGTTCAACCTTGAAATTCCAGCCCGGCGACCGGAAGCTTGGCTCGCGTGAGATTCGCCATTTGCAACGAGATTTACAGGGACTGGAAGCTTGAGGACGTATTCGCCCACGCGGCGCGGCTGGGTTACTCGGGCGTTGAGATTGCGCCGTTCACGCTGGCGAACGCCGTCACCGACCTCTCCGCCGGCGAACGTCAGCGCATCCGGGAACTGGCGGAGCGGCACGGCATCGCAATCGTGGGTCTGCACTGGCTGCTGGTAAAGCCGGAGGGGCTGCATCTCAATCATCCCGATCCCGCCGTGCGTTCGAGGACCGCGGATTATTTTTGTGTACTGGTGGACTGTTGCGCGGATCTGGGCGGCAGCGTGATGGTGGTCGGTTCACCCAAACAACGAAGCCTGATGCCCGGTGTTTCGCTTGAACAAGCCCTCGAATGGACCGCAGCAACCTTGCGCGACGCCGTGAACCGCGCGGAGGATCGGAGTGTGACGATTTGTTTCGAGCCGTTGTCGCCCGTTGAGACGGATTTCATCAACACGGCGGCGGAGGCGATTGATTTCGCGCGCCGCTTCGGTTCTCCGAATTTCAAAATCATTCTCGACGTGAAGGCGATGTGCTCGGAGACAAAACCGATTCCGCAGATCATCCGCGAGTCGTGGCCGCATTTCGCGCATTTTCACGCCAACGACAAAAACCTCCGCTGGCCAGGGTCCGGCGACGTGGACTTCGCACCGGTTGCCGGCGCATTGAAAGAGGTGGGCTACGATGGATTTGTGTCGGTGGAAGTTTTCAAATTCGACGAGGGCGCGGAGGCGATTGCCCGGGGAAGCATCGAGTATTTACGTCGCGTCTTTGGATGATTCGCGAAAAAAGTCGTAGCCGACCAGGCTCGTTACGATGGCGGAGGGATTGTTCGTGCGTCGGAAACGGACTCCGCCGTGACGCTCGACAGGGAGCGGTAACGATTGTCGCGGCCCATGATTTCGTCCCACAGTTCGCGAACGCTGATGCGGCGGTTGCTGGCGCGGTTGACCCAGACGACCTCCGTTTGTGCGTCGGGCGGAGTGAAACGGATTCCCCAGATCGGATCAAACGCTTCGGTGGACAGCGAGTATCGCATGTCGCCCAGCACCGTGGGGTCGGTCGGCTTTCGCGCCACCCAGCCCTCGGAAAACCAGTTGAAACGTTCGAATGAGCGGCGACCGTTGTTGCGTTCGCGTTCGGCATCCGTCAAGTGGCCCTCTGTCACCAACGGCAACGACCAGCCTTCCACAACCGTCGCGCGCGAAAACCAGCCCACGCGGATGCGGTCGGCGTGGATTTGCCCGTCATGGATGTAAAGCGCGCGCCACACGACATTGTTGGCGAGCGTGGGCATGACTTCGGAGCGTTCAATGGCGTGGCCGCGAGTTTCCGCGAGGTGACGTTGAGCCGTCGCCGCCCGTGCGCCCTGCACTCCCCCGATTGCGAGATAACCGGCCACAACCGTCAGCGCGGCCCACGCCGCGAACACCCGTTGTCGAATCAATGCGACCGCCAGCCCCGCCACCAGCGTGAGTGTGACAACGGGGTCAATGATTGAAACCAGGTCCCATCCGAACCGATGATTGGTGAACGGCCACAACAGTTGCGTGCCGTAACTTGTGGCGGCGTCCAGCAGGCAATGGCTGACGTAGGCGGCGAGACAACAAAGCCACAGCGGCAGCCATTGTTCGCGCCATTTCGGTTTCCAGAGCCAGAGCGCCGCAACGATCGCCGCGCCAGCGGGCGCGAACGCCCGCGAATGTGTGAAGTGCCGGCGATATTCAATCGCCAGCAAAGGGACGGTGGCACTGCGGATGCACACATCGGAATCCGGCAGCAACGCCGCCAGTCCGCCCGCCAGCGCCGCCGTGC
>DAOLDN010000140.1:0-8388 GCA_035327385.1 Verrucomicrobiota bacterium
GCAACCGGCGAAGCCTTCATCCGCCGCCACAACGAACGCACCTGCCGGCAATTGATCAGGATGAAAACGACGTTGCTGGACGCTCTCAAAAACCGCCGCCTTGTCTGTGATGGCGCGATGGGAACGCAATTGATGCTCGCCGGGCTTGAACAGGGCGCGTGCGGCGAGTTCTGGAATGTGTCGCACCCCGACCGTGTGCTGTCCATCCAACGTCGCTACGCCGAAGCGGGTGCGGACTGCATCATCACCAACACGTTTGGCGGCAGCCGCACGATGCTAAAACGTCACTCGCATGCCGATGATCTGCGCGCCATCAACCAGGCGGGGGCGCGCGTCGCGCGAGAGGCCTTTGGCGGACGCGAAGGTTTCGTGCTCGGCGACCTCGGTCCGCTCGGTGCGATCCTCGAACCTTACGGCGATGTGTCCCAGGACGAGGCCCGCGCCGCCTACGAAGAACAGGCCCGCGCTCTGGTCGAAGCGGGCGTGGACGCCCTCATCATTGAAACCCAGACGTCGCTGGAAGAGATCGGCGTGGCGATTGACGCGGCCAAAGCCGCCAGCGCGCCCTGTATCATCGCGTCGCTCGCCTATGACCTGTCCCAGGACGGCAGTTTTTACGTCACGATGATGGGCGTAAAGCCGGAGGACGCCGCCACGTTCGCCGAGGAACGCGGCGCAAACATCATCGCGCTCAACTGCGGCACGGGCATGGACATGAACGGCGCGGCGATGGTCGCAAAACAATATCGCGCCAGTTGCAGCCTGCCCGTGATGGTCCAGCCCAACGCTGGCCTGCCTGTTCTTGAAAACATGAAGGCGGTCTATAAACAACTCCCCGCCGACATGGCAAAGAACGTTCCCGACGCCGTCGCGGCTGGAGCGAACATCGTCGGCTCGTGCTGCGGCAGCACGCCCGAACACACACGCGCCATCCGCGAGGTGCTGGAGAAATTGAACCGCTAGATTTCGTCCACGTCCGATTTCCGGCGCTGGTGCGTTGAATTGAGGTCCTCTGATGTATCCGGTTTGTAACTGCGAGCAGGTGGAATGGAGTCTGTGTTCCGCGCACCCACTGAAAACGTCAGTAAACCTGAATTGAATGACTTCCGCCGGTGGGTCTGTCACAATCCCACGCATCGCTGATGCCGCAATCACACCCAAACCAAACGCAACGCCGGACCGGAATCGCACGTTGGATTCCCTTTGGCCTTGGCCAGCACAAACCAAAACATTTTCGCAGCATGGCGGCTGTGGCCTGGGAAAATCGCGACAACCTGGCCTACGCCTGGAAGGTGCTGTCGCGCGGCGTGTGCGACGGCTGCGCGCTGGGCGTCGCCGGATTTCACGACTGGACGATGGACGGCATCCACCTGTGCATGACGCGGCTGAATCTGCTGCGTTTGAACACCATGCCGGCGATGGATGTGCGCCATCTGACCCATCCGTCCGAATTGTCGTATCTGCAAACCCTCGACAACGCGCAGCTCCGCGAGTTGGGCCGGCTGTCGTCTCCGATGCTCCGCGAAAGGGGAGCGTCCGCCTTTCGCCGCATCTCATGGAACGAGGCCAACGCCCGCATCGCAGACCGCATCCGCAAGATGTCCCCGAGACGGCTCGCGTTCTTCGTGACGTCGCGCGGCGTGACGAACGAGGTCTATTACGTGGCCCAAAAAGTCGCGCGCTTTCTCGGAACCAACAACGTGGACAACGCCGCGCGCATCTGCCATTCCCCAAGCACGGCGGCGATGAAACACGCGCTTGGTGTCGCCGCTTCAACCTGCAGTTACAAAGATTGGTACGGCACGGACCTCGTGATTTTCTTTGGCTCAAACCCCGCCAACGACCAGCCCGTCGCCACCAAGTACCTGCACGAAGCCAAAAAGCTCGGCACTCGCGTCGTCATGGTCAATCCATACCGCGAACCCGGCATGGAACGCTACTGGGTGCCGTCCAGTCCCGGCAGCGCGGTCTTCGGCACGGACATCGCCGATCATTGGTTTCCCGTTTCCACAGGCGGCGACATCGCGTTTCTCGGTGGCGTGCTGAAAATTCTCATCGAGAACAACTGGGTGGACGAGAAGTTCATCCAAAATCACACCCACGGCTTCGATGAATTGAAATCGGCAATCGACAATTGGCAATTGTCAATCCTGGAACAACAATCCGGCTTGAGCCGCGCCGCAATGCGGGAGTTCGCGGAACTGGTCCGCGACGCAAAGAACGCCGTGCTCGTCTGGAGCATGGGCATTACGCAACACCGCTTTGGAGCGGACAGCGTCTCGATGATCCTGAATCTCGGCCTGTTGCGCGGCTGGGTGGGCCGCGACAAATGCGGGTTGATGCCGATCCGGGGTCATTCCTCCGTTCAAGGCGGCGCGGAAATGGGCGCTTATGCCACGGCGTTTCCCGGAGGCAAGCCCGTCAACACCGCCAATGCCGCCGCGTTGTCGGCGCAGTACGGCTTTCCCGTTCCCGATGAGCCGGGTTTGACAACAACGGAGATGATCGAGGCCGCGGCGCGCGGAGAACTGGACGCGCTGTATTCGCTCGGCGGAAATTTTCTTCGCAACCTGCCCGAACCGGATTACGTGCGCGCGGCGCTGGCGAATGTTCCATTGCGAGTGCATCAGGACATCATTCTCACCGACCAGATGTTCATCAACGCTCGCGGGGAAGTGCTGTTGCTCCCGGCGCAGACGCGCTACGAGCAGACCGACGGCGGCATCGAGACGACGACGGAACGTCGCATCTGTTTCAGCCCGGAAATTCCACGACAGGTCGGCGAGGCTCGGGCGGAATGGAGAATCCTTCTCGACATCGCCGCCGCCGTTCACCCGGAGCGTGCGCATTTGCTCGGCTGCGAAACTGGCTGGAAGATCCGCGAGGAAATCGCCCGCATCGTCCCGTTCTACGAAGGCGTTCAGCATTTGAAAAAGACCGGTGACGCCATCCAGTACGGAGGGGCGCATCTGTGTGCGGATGGAAAGTTTCCGACCGCCGATGGCCGGGCGCGATTCCGCGCGGTGGAATTGCCCCGGTCGCACAGCAACGGAGCGCCGGTCACCCGACCCGGCGCGTTTCAAGACAACGCCCCGGACGCGCCGGGTCGGAGACCGGCGCTCCAGTTCACCGTCTCCACCCGGCGCGGCAAACAGTTCAATTCCCTCATCTACGCGGAGGTTGATCCCATCAACGGAGCGCAGCGCGACGCGGTATTGATGCACCCGGACGACGCGGCAGCGTTGCACCTGATCCACGGCGACTGCGTGGCGCTGACGAACAACGTCGGACGTTTCATAGGCCGCGTGTTTCTCGCGCCAATCGCTCCTGGCAACCTTCAAATCCACTGGCCCGAAGGCAACGTCATCATCCGTCGCGGCGTCGTTGACAGCGGCGGCGGTGTTCCCGACTACAACGCTCAGGTAAAGGTCGAACGACTCGCGTGAACTCATCCAGGCCGGATTCAAAATCCACTGTCGCCGTGCGGCGCGTGAAAATCCGCCGTCTTTATTCCGGCGGCAAGTCGTCCGTGCGCAGCGATCTGCTGGCGGTGGAAGCCCCGCTGGAAATCCGAATCCGGGGACGCGGTGTGACCGTGACAATGCGCACGCCGGGAAACGACGACGAACTGGCCGCAGGACTTCTGTTCACGGAAAGAATTGTCCGTGCGCGACGGGACATCAGGCGGATCGCCAACTGCCGCGGCAGTCTTGTGCCGGAGAACACACTGGACGTGTTTCTCGCGGCGGGCGTGGAGGTGGATTTTGCGCGGCTCATGCGCCGCGTCCATTCGACGTCGAGTTGTGGAATTTGCGGCAAGGCGAGCCTTGACGCCGTGCGGCAGTACTTTCCACCGGTTGAGTCGGAGGCGACGCTTTCGGCAGCAGCGTTGTTGCGATTGCCTTCGCGCATGCGCCGCGCGCAAGCGGCCTTCGCGCAGACGGGAGGGCTGCACGCCGCGGCGATCTTTGACCTGCGCGGCAGATTGCTGGTGTTGCGCGAGGACATTGGCCGTCACAATGCGGTGGACAAGGTCATCGGCCACGGATTTCTGAATGGCGGTTTTCCGTTCGACGCTCACGTGCTTCTCGTCAGCGGCAGGGCGTCACTCGAGATCATGCAGAAATCGCTGGCCGCGAGGATTCCCATCGTGTGTGCCGTGTCCGCGCCGTCGTCGCTGGCTCTTGAATTCGCCCAGGAAAGCGGCCAGACGCTCGTCGGATTTCTGCGCGAAAACGGAATGAACCTGTATTCGCACCCGGGGCGAATCCTGTGCGGCTAACTTACAGTCCGGTCGTTTCAATTTCGCCAGCGTCCCCAAAAACCTCTACGTCAAATACGACTGTTTTTTGTTTCCGCAAATTGGAAACGGATTGAAGCGGCGAATGGCGCGTGAGAATGAAGCGGCTTTGAAAACCGGCCTGCATCCGACCGAATGGTTCCTTGAATTCCAGCCGGTCTGAACTGGCACCCGTGGCCGAATTGATCACTGCCAGAGGCGCAAGCCCGGCCCGCTCCATCAGTTCCAGCTCGTAATAGAAACCCAGGCCGTGAGCGACGCCGACGGAGCCGGCGTCGCTGCCCGCAATGATCCGCACGCCCATCGCGTGGGCACGGACGAGGCTGGCCGCGTGTTGATCGAGAATTCGTTTGAGGTTCGACACCACTCCCCCGTCCCAGCGCATGAGATCGGCATGGTCAACCTGTTCCTGCACCGGCGCAAACGTCGGCACCCATGCGATGCCACGGTCGCGCATCTTCGCAAGCTGATCGTCCCGCACGAAGAATCCGTGTTCCACCGAGTCCACTCCACCCTCGATGGCGCGTTCGATGCCGGCGTCGCCCGATGCGTGGGCAAAGGTTTGTTTGCCAAACGATTGTGCTGCGGCGACGATTTCGAGCACTTCCCCGATGGTCATCTGCGGCTGCGTGGTGACTGCGCCCTGTTTGAAATTGATGATGCCGGTGGGAATGAGCTTGATGCGGTCAGCGCCCGCGTTAACCCGGCTTGCCACGCAGTCTCGCGGCGTGGCGTGATTCTCAATCGCATCCGCCATGAAACCGCCGTAGCGGCCCTTGTGATGAATGGCCGCACCCGGACTGTCGAGATACGGCATGAGCGGACGTTCCGCGCTCCTGTAAAGCTTGCTCAACGCCAGGCCAACGCCGTCCTTGTCGCCGGCGTCGCGGACCGCGATGACGCCAAGCCGGACGAGTTTTTCGAGTCGCGTTCGCGCCGCTGCCAGCAGGTCTGCCGGCGAGCGCGTGAGATAGTCCGCGCGTTTGTCGAGATCCAGTTCGCCGCCTTCCAGAAACAGGTGCGCGTGTGCTTCGATCAATCCAGGCAGCAAAGTGTGGTCCGGCAGATCCGCATCAGGCTGACACTGGCCGGGATTCAACAAGTGCGCTGGTGGAGACGTTTCTCCAACGAACAGGATTTTTTCCGCGTCATAAACGACGTGAGCGTCGCGCAGGGGCCGGGTGCTCACGCCGTCCAGCAACGCGCCCACTCGCAGCCAGACGCGGCGCTCGACCGTGGCCGGTGGGATCAACTCCGTTTGACCGATGGAACGCACGGAATCCATCAATCCTCCGCGTGCGCCAGGGCCTCGCTGCAAATCGCCATGATGGCTTCAGCCTGGCGGTAGCCTGAAATCTCGTGGGTTTCGCCTTCCCGTGGCCGGCCTTGTTCGAGCGCGTGGCGCAGTTGCGCGACCGTCGGATGGTCCGGCGGAAGCGGGCCTGGAGTTTTCTCCGGATTGCAGAGCGCGTAATCCAGTCCGGCTTCCATTCCCAAAGTGAGATAGGCCTTCTCCAGTTCCTCGCGGACTCCCCTGGGCGTGCCCCAGGCGAAATTGGAAAGACCAACAATCAAGTGAACTCCCTTCAGATCCGGGTCGGCGCTGATGAGCCGCATGGCGTCGAGGCCGATGTTGACCAGGCCGTAGGTGTCCGCGCCGACGGGCGCGAGGCCCGGATCAATGATGATCTGATCGTTGGCGCGTCCGGCCTTTTCACGAAGCAATTCGACAAAATGTTTCGCGGCGCGATAGGAATCCTGCGGGTTCATGCACTGGGAGGTTCCGCCCGGGGCGAACATTTCCGAGGCCATGACGATGGCCAGCGTGTCGTAATGCCTGACGAGTTCGACCATTTCCTCCAGGTGCGTGCGCGAGGCGGCCAGGGAATTGAGAATGGGCGGGCCGCTTTTCTTCCGGTCGTAGTGTTTGAGCGCAACCTTGTGATATTCCACGGAGGGATTGTCGAAACTGATCGGGGTGCTGGTCACTTCCTGAATGGCCGGTATGAGGTCGGGAAGGAAGGCGAGCATTTCCGGCATCCTGACCTGGATTTGTTGCGTGCCGTCCACGTTCAACGTCAGGAAGTCCGCGCCGAGGCCGGTCTGGATGCGGGCGAGGTTCTGATAAGCGTTGAGGTCGCGGGCCGTGAAGGCGTTGCGGGCGCGCGCGTAGGAGTTGTTCATCAGCTCGCCGATGATCTTCAGTTTTTTGCTCATCCGGTTTTCGGTTTGTTGGACTTGTTCTTTGCCGCGTGATCGCGTCCGAGCCAGAAGTTGGCCCAGGCGGAGGTACCCCGCAGTCCCTGGTTTTGGACAACGGGCGCGTGCGCCAGCAGTTGCGTTTCCCGGCCCTCGGACTTCAGGCGTTCGTAGGCTCGAAGCCAGATGCAATCGCCAAATCCGTCCACCTCGCAGCGGCCTTCGCGCGTGCCGCCGCAGGGGCCGTTGCGCTGATTTTTGGCGCATTGCGATTCGGGACAGAGGAACGCCACATCGGGCAGCGAACAATCGCCGCAATCCTTGCATCGGAACAACACGGACTTGCTGGCGTGTTCCAGAAGGCGCAACGGTTTCGGTCCCTGTTTGGGGTCTTTCGAGTTCACGCAAAGGCCCGCGCCGAGTTTTGCGAGCGCTCGGCCGTGACTGAACGCCAGGTCGTGCGACCATCGGGACAAATGGTAGAACGCGCCCGCGTGTGTTGACGCCGCGGACGGGACAGTTTCCCGGCGATTCGCATCTGCGAGACCGGTCGTCGGATTCTCCGCATAGTAATAGTATTCACCGGGCTGCGAAAAACGAATCTCGCGCGCGAACTGTTTCCAATCGTCGGGCGCGAAGGATTTCTCGATCTCCAGAATCCGCTGGATGGCGGGCAGGTTGTGGACGCCGCCGAGATACGCCCCGCGATAACCCAGCCCGCGATAAATGGCGATTTGTTTGGCTGCGAACTCGTGGAAAAACGCGCTGCCGCCGTCCGGCGATTGCGCCCGGCCGAGGCAAAGGTCCAGGAGCGGCTTTGTGACGACGACGCCGGGAATGCGCCCGTCGTGAAACAGTTGCGCGACCCTGGGTGTGAACAGATAAACATTTCCAATCAGCGGCACGTGCTTCAGGTCGTGATCGTCCAAGTACGCGCGCAGTTCGCTGATCTTGCGCGAATCGTAGCCGATTTGATTGATGATGAACCGGGCGCCGCACTCGACTTTTTTCCGCAGCTTGAAGTATTGCGGCATCACCTCGCCCTCGCGCAGTTTGAAATTTGTGGTGACCGCGCCGATGCAAAACTGTGTTTCCCCGAGCTGCCTTCCCTTGCTGTTGCCGTGGTCGTCCCTGGGATCAAGCCCCTGGTTCATCTTGTTCAACATGGAAATCAATCCCACGGAATCAATGTCGAACACGGGTTTGGCCAGGCCTTCGTTGCCTGCCACGGGATAATCGCCGGTCATGGCGAGGATGTTGTGAAAGCCCTCGCTGTTGAGCAGCCAGGCTTCGCTTTCCAGTCCGTTTCGATTGAGGTCCTTGCAGGTGAGATGAATGACGACTTCCTTGCCGGCGTAGAGGATGGGTTTGCCGAGAGCCGTGGGCGCGAGCTGTGGGTTGCCGCCGGCGTTGTCCGTGATGGAAATCCAGTCCACACCGGGGAAATGGACGAGGTCGTTGGCGAAATCGCGTGCCTTCACCGCGCTGCGTTCGTGCATGCCGCCGCGAACCGAAACCAGTTCCGTCCCGATCAGAAAACCGGAGGACTGAAACAGTTTCTCCTGCAAAGATTGCATTACATCAGCGGCAGCACAAAGACCGCCGCGCTCAACGGTGGAACGCGCAGGCTTGAGGCGCTGAGTCCGTCGGCACGCCGGATGTCCACCACTCGGGGCTGGCCGGGAGTGTTGTGCGATTCGGGATTGGGAGCGGTGATATGCCAGCGAGTGGCAGCGCCGGACATCGTTGCGCCGCTGATCGCGGGCTTGAATTCCAGTTCGGTGTCACCGGGATTCATCACACCGAGAGTGAGGGCCTTGCCATCGGCGGTCAGCGCGGCGGCAACGTCCACCGGACCGAACTCCTGCGCGACGGTCAATGGAATCTGG